>CANBSW010000001.1 GCA_947372235.1 Chitinophagaceae bacterium
GTATTAACCTCCCATAATGACCTTGGTAAGTCTGGACAAAAAACAGGATTTTGGATAGAAGAGTTTGCAGCGCCATTTTATGTTTTGCAGGATGCAGGAGTAGAAATTACATTGGCCTCACCCAAAGGTGGTCAGCCTCCTGTAGATCCTAAAAGTGCAGAGCCCGCCAACCAAACGGAGGCAACACTTAGATATGATGCTGACAAAGACCTTCAGGAATTATTGGCCCATACACATTTGTTATCAGAGGTTTCGGCTGATGATTATGATGCTGTCTTTTTTCCGGGGGGGCATGGACCTTTATGGGATCTGGCAGATAATACTGATTCAATCCATTTGATAAAAGCATTTTGGAACAGTGAAAAACCTGTTGCAGCGGTTTGTCATGCCCCCTGTGTTTTACTTAATGTATATGATGAAAATGGAGATAATATTTTAAAAGGGAAACAGGTAACCGGTTTTAGTAATTCGGAAGAAGAAGCCGTTCAGTTAACCAAAATCGTTCCTTTTTTACTGGAAGATGAATTGGAAAACAATGGAGCCATTTATTCTAAAAAAGAAGACTGGTCGGAATATGTTGTAAAGGATGGGTTATTGATCACAGGACAAAACCCTGCATCCTCTGCAGAAGTGGCACGTCAACTGCTTACAATGTTGAATGTTCCTTTTCCGGATTATCCAGTATATCCTGAAGGAGAAGATATTTATAAAATGGCAAAAGAGGAAGCTAATATCGATCCGGAAAATATTGCCATGAGCAAAGGCTTTAATGCCAGGGATGCGATACGTTCTGACAATGACATGAAAAGGAATGCAGCTATTCAAGACCTTGATATTCCAGGCTCTGAACTGGATGATGCAAATGAGAAGAATGGGAGTGAGGATGAAGAAAATAATTTTTACAGCATAGGGGGTGAAAATCACCTTGATCTGGAAGAAGATCATGGAGAATAATTAACCACAAAGACGCCATGGCACAAAGGTTCACCAGGTATCCGATTGAAAAATCTTTGCGTACCATTACGCTATAGTGTCTTTACGGTTACATTTTAAAATGATTATTTCTTATGGATAATTATAAAATTCCTATTTATGCAAAAGCGGTGTTGGTATTAACCGGAATATTTATTTTTATCAGCATCCTTTTTATAGCACAGGATATTATAATACCCATTGTGTATGCTTGTATTGCAGCCATTGTTCTTGGACCAATGGTTATTTTATTAGAGCGGTTTTTTAAGAGCAGGTTGGTGGCAATATTTATTTCATTGATTATTGTATTTCTGATTGCTATAACCTTTGTGTTTCTTTTATCATCTCAGCTCAGCATTTTTACATCATCTTTTCCGAAAATGCTGGATAAGTTTTATCTCACGATAGATCATGCTGTTATTTGGGCCTCAGGAAAATTTGCAATTGATGCTGAAAAAATAAATGCCTTTATTGCAGATACTAAAAACGATATTTTTAACAGCAGCCGATCTGTGATTGGTACAACCCTTACCAGGATTGGAAGTACATTGGTGGTTTTGGTATTGATTCCTGTTTATGTATTTATGATGCTTTATTATCAGCCTCTCTTACTGGAGTTTATTCAACAGTTGTTTGGTAAAAAAAATGAGAAAGAAGTTGCCGAAGTACTAGGGTCAACAAAAGTGATCATACAACGTTATATGATCGCTTTATTGCTGGAAGCAGTAATTGTTGCTGCCATGAATTCTGCGGGATTGCTTTTGTTGGGAATCGATTATGCAATTATAATTGGAATAATCGGTGCTCTTTTGAATTTAATTCCTTATTTAGGAGGCATAGTAGCAGTTGCTTTACCTATGATGGTGGCTTTTGTTACAAAGGATTCTGTGAGTTACGTATTTCTGGTTTTGTTTCTCTACATATTTGTACAGTTGATCGATAATAACTATGTAATGCCCAAACTGGTAGCCTCAAGGGTTAGGATCAATGCACTGGTTTCTATCATTGCAGTTTTAATTGGAGATGCTATTTGGGGAATTCCGGGTATGTTTCTATCCATTCCATTAACTGCTATTCTGAAAGTTATCCTGGATCATATCCCTTCCGTAAAACCCTGGGGATTTTTATTGGGAGATACAATGCCCATCATTCATCTTCCAAAGATCCGTTTCAGAAAGAAATTGAAATAAATAGTTGCCATTTATAATCAAATTAAAAAATAAAATACATGAAAACAAACATCGGGATCTCTCCCAAAAATCTGACGCATATCGTTGCCGCACTAACCAGTGTATTATCTGATGAAATGACTCTCTATGTTAAAACCCGCAAAGCCCACTGGAACGTTACCGGTGAAAGTTTTATGGAGCTGCATAAACTTTTTGAGGCCCAGTACAAACAAATTGAAGAAGATATTGATGCAGTTGCAGAACGGATCAATAAACTGGGAACCAAAACCATTGGTACTATGAATGAATTTATAAAACATAGTGCATTAAAAGAATCTCCGGGTAAATACCATTCTTCAAAAGATACATTGCATGAATTGCTGAAAGATCATGAAACAGTAGTCAGGTCGCTACGCAAGCATATTGAAGATTGCAGCGAAAAATTCAAAGATGCAGGTACCACAGATTTTTTAACAGGACTAATGGAATCGCATGAAACAACGGCATGGATATTGAGAAGATATCTTTCATGAGCAAATTATATGTCTTCCTTGAAACAAGGTTTGAAAAGATAACCGCAGCTACCATCAATGTATTGGGTAATTCTATTACATTTTTGGTAGCCGTTTGTATTGTGATATATTGGTTAACAGAAAAACAATTCCTGGAGCAATCAATGCATCAGCAAATTGAAAATATAATTGTATCTGTCACTTTCCTGATTCTGTTTATCATACAAAGAGAATTTAAACGGTTCTCAGTTTCGCTGCATATAAAACTAAACGAATTGATCTCTTCCAACGAAGCTGCCAGCAACAAACTGATGAATGTAGAAGAGAAAACAGAATCAGAATTACAGGAACTTACTAAAATGTATTCAGAGAGTGCTGCAGCCGAAATACTTATTGAAAAGGATCCTGATTAATCAAACCTATTTTTATAGAATGTGCGATCGCCTCAATACTATGAACAAAAAAACAGCAGGGAACACCGGATGCTTCAAGATTTTGTAAAATAGATCGAACTGATTGGTTGTTTTTTTTGGCAATATCCCGGATATAAACGGCATGTATCCTTCCAGGAAATTTATTTACAATAGAATGATATATATAAGGATCCTGTTGCGAACTGTCGCCAAGTAAAATAAATTTATGAGCCGGGAAATCTTTCAATAAACGAACGATACGTGCAAATTTCCTGCTGTGATTATTCTTTCCTTGATAAAGAAAATCGATAAATGTTTTGATCTTGCTTAATATTAGAATTCCTTTTGGCAAGCCATTGGATTCGATAAATTCAGAAATATATGCAAAGAGGTTCCATTCACTACTGGAAACATAAAAAAACGGGTTACTTTCATTTGCTTTGTTATGTGCAGAAGCCAGTAACCGATAGTGTTTTACAACACCTTCAAACGGTTTTCTGGTATGAGGATTTCGGGTGAATAAAACTGCAAGCTTCTTACGAAGATTAGTTGAATGTGATATTAAAAAGGTATCATCAATGTCTGAAATAAAGGCAAACTGTGATAAATGCGGAACAAAAAATTTAACATTGGAACTGGCAATTATTTCATCATTTTTGTTGAATAAAACTACGCTAACAGTATGCCAGCCAAAGACCAGCGTTGTATTTGAGTGCCAGTTAAGTTTGATAAAACCATTTTTGTCTGTTTTACCAGTAACCAACTGGTTTTTACATTGTAACTGAACGGTAGCATTTCCAATTGGTTTAACTATAAACAGCCTGATCAACGCCAACAGGTTATACAAAAAAAAGGTACTATATATTTTCCTGGGTAAAGGTGATATTGAAAATGCATGGCCATACAATACCAGATGTTCTGTATATCCATATCCCGGGTATAATGTAAGGGTTGGTTGATTTGAAAATCCTAGCCAACGCCAAAAAAAATATTTCCAGCCACGTTTGTGTTGTGGAACTAAAGTGTCTGAAGACCTGAATTTTGTAGTTTGCATTTATCAGTTCTTAAATTATCTTCTTTGCATGCAAAATAGTACACATTTAAAACTACTCTTTGTCATTAACCCTGTTTCAGGAGGCATTGACAAAGAAATATTCAAAGAAGGGATACGTAATTATTTTTGCCAAACTGAATACGAAATTGTTCTGGTTACACTAAACGGCAAAACGGATGACGCTTTACTTCAGAGCCAGATACGCTCATTTCAGCCAGACAAAGTTATAGCAGTAGGCGGGGATGGCACTATTAAATTAGTTGCCGAACAATTGATAGGTACGAATATAGCTTTGGGTATTTTACCTGCAGGATCTGCCAATGGACTGGCTACAGAATTGGGTATGCCTTATCGATTGAATCAAGCCTTGGATATTATTATCGGTAATTCAATAAAAAAGATAGATCTGGTTCTGATCAATGAGAAAGAAATATCCATTCATTTAAGTGATCTTGGACTGAATGCTTTACTATTAAAATATTATTCAAAGGGTTCAATACGAGGGAAGTGGGCATATGCCAGACTATTTATTCCCGTATTGCTTCGCAGGCGACTTTTTAAAACTACCCTGGAATATGATGGTATAAAGATTAATTGCTCAGCCTTTATGATCGTTTTAGCCAATGCCCGGTCATATGGTACGGGATTGGTGATCAATCCACTTGGTGAAATGGGAGATGGTAAATTTGAAGTGATCATTATCAGGGAATTATCATTTTGGGAATTGCTGAAAATGATGTTTACCCATCGGCCATTCGATCCCAGTAAAACTGAAGTTATGCAAACAAGTGAGATAACTATTACAACCCGGAAAAAAGTATTCTTTCAGATAGATGGAGAATACATGGATAAGGTTACCTGTGTAAAAGCGCGAATTTTGCCATCCGCAATAAATCTTATTTGTCCTTAAAGTTAGTTCCTCAAACTTTATTCATTGAATTTGGTAGTAATAACCTGTGAATGGTGTAAACATTTCCACACTTTATATAACAGTAAGAATTAATTAGTGATACAACTTTGTAATACAAAAGACAATCACTCATGGAATTTCTTTTTAGCATAATTGGTATACTTATATTTTCATTCTTACTGATAAAACTGTCTTTTGTTAAACATGAAAACAAAACAACTATTGTTAACCGTATTTATTGGTATCCTGTTATTTACAGGAAACCTGATGGCACAAAGTTATCAAACAGGTCTGGGGGTAAGATTCGGTGGGTTAACCAACGGCCTGACAGTGAAATCATTTTTAAGTAAATCTTCCGCTGTTGAAGGAATTTTAAGTGTGGGTCATAAAAATTTCATCGTTACAGGATTATATGAAATGCATTCATCGATGGATCATTCCAGTCAGTTCAATGTATTTTATGGTTTTGGAGGCCATATAGGTTTTTTTCAGGATGGAGGAACTTATTATTACCATGATAACCGTTTATATACCAGTACAACTGTTGCAGGAGTAGACGGAATAATTGGACTGGATTATAAATTCAGAACCGCCCCTGTTAACATTAGTATGGACTTTAAACCATTTGTAGATTTCTTTAATGGTGGTATTGTTTATTTCGATGGGGGTATCAGTTTACGATATACGTTTTAAACTTTAAAAGAAGAACTTGAAAAATTTATTTTATACACATATCAATTAATCAATTAAATCAATTCTATGGGAAACTTATTATACACCATCGCAGTTATCCTCGTTATTATTTGGGCAATCGGATTTGTTGGATATGGTACCGGCGGTATCATACATATTCTTCTGGTAATAGCCATTATTATTGTGCTCTTGCGTGTGATTCAGGGTAGAAGGCCACTATAGAGTGTTTTTTGAAGCAAAAAAATTATTTGCTTAACCCCTGGATCCGGCACAATATTTTCGGATAAGTCAATTGACTGTATCACCCATCTGTAAAAAGATGGGTGTTTTTTTTATGTATACTGGTTGCAATTCTTTTTTTATAACAGGAGAAATAAATCATCGCCAATTTCAAGTTAACGGGTTATGAAATCAAATAAAAACAGCGTTTCAATAACACAAAAAAGTATAATCAGTTTGATAAAATCTTTAACAGTCAAACATGTTAATTTAAATGTGTGAATCATGTAATCTTTTCATCTCAACGTGTAATGATATAGAAATCGTTGTGCATCAACTTTACAATACGAATCATTACCTAATTAAGGGTTTGATATAAATCTACTGTTATGAATAAAATTTTATTAAAATGTATTTGTTTATTTTCTGCAGCATTTATTTGCATATCGGGAAGTATTGCACAAGATACAATGCGACAATCCACTGTAGAAGTGGCACCTCCCTTATTTAAAGGAAATCAAGGTTTCAGAACATGGTCTATCGGCGTTCATGCAGGAGCCATGGCACCATTTTCTGCATTTGGCGGAAGAAATGATTTCTCTAAATGGCAACCGGCTTTAGGGTATGGATTTTATATTAAAGACCAGATCTCACATACTTTTGGTATACAGGCCGATTTTATGCGTGGAACACTAAAAGCAAATAATGATAAATTATGGGTTGGGCTTCCACCTCCGGGACCATATGCTTCATTTAAAACAGACCTTAACTGGACAGCTGCTTTAAGTGCCGTTGTTATATTGGGAAATATCAACTGGTCACAATTACATACTTCTATACAGCCTTATGCTACAATAGGAGGTGGAGTAATGAGTTTCAATCCGCATCTTATTACCAAAGGTGGATTGGCAGTTGATTACAAACCATCTGGTAGTGTTTATGATTTTTATGTTCCTTTTGGAATGGGTTTAAAAGCAAATTTATCTCCCCGTGTAAATCTTGATCTGGGTTATACCATTGCTTTTGTTGATGGAGATGATATGGATGGATATTTTAAAGATCCTATTCTAAGTGATAAATTTTCTTATTTACACCTTGGACTTGAATTTTCATTAGGTAAAGCAAACAAACCACAATTGGCCCGTCACAATGCTCCTGCACAAATGCAGGACGAGATCAACAGTGCAGATAATGCATTGCGTGCATCTCTGGCAGCCAGCGAAGAGCGTTATAACAGACGTTTAGCTGAATTGAATGCTTTGAAAGATGATATGGCCCGTATGAAAATGGATTCAGATGGTGATGGCGTAAGTGATTATTTTGATAAATGTCCTAACACCCCTTTTGGTGTAAAAGTAGATGGAGCCGGTTGTGCATTGCCACTTCCTGCACCTGCAACGGTGGATACCATTGTTAAAATACAACAGAACACCACTTATATTGTAACCAAAGAAGATAAAGAATTAGCAAACGATACTTTCCGTAACCTGGAATTTGATTTTGCAAAATCTACGATCAGACCACGCTCTTTTGTATTTCTTAACAGACTTGCTGATCTGATGGTTAAAAAAGGAATCAGCCTGAAAGTTTCCGGACATACAGATAATGTAGGCTCAGATGCAGCAAATATGGAATTGTCAAAAGACAGAGCTGAATCAGTTAAACACTATCTGATGAGTCAGGGAGTTAAAGAAGCCCGTATAGAAGCTACCTGGTTTGGAGAAAGACAACCCATCGCTACTAATAAAACAGCAGAAGGACGTCAGAAAAACAGAAGAGTAGAACATACGATCTATTAATAGTTAAAAACCAATATTCTGGCCTGTAAGTTGTAAAAACTTACAGGCTTTTTTATAGTAAAGAACATAGCAGTGGTATGAGATTTTTGGGAACAGGGATGATTAGAAATGGTTAAAAAAGCAGCATAGTTTTCACTTTTCTAACTACCTTTACTTACACATCCGTTTTCCAATCTTTCCCGCTATACTTTATCTTATCTTTGTTAAGTAATTGCATTCTCTGCAATTGTTAAAATCTATATCATGTCATTTGTTGATTATTATAAAGTATTAGAGATCGATAAAAATGCTTCTGAAGATGATGTCAAAAAAGCTTACCGCAAGCTGGCAAGAAAACTACACCCGGATCTGAATCCTAATGACAAAGAAGCCAATAAAAAATTTCAACAGATCAACGAGGCCAATGAAGTGTTAAGTGATCCGGAGAAAAGAAAAAAATATAATCTCTATGGTGAGAATTGGGAGCATGGTGCTGAGTATGAACAAGCCAGAAAAAATCAATCTGAAAATAAAAACCGCACTTATAACGGGGGATTTGGTGAAGAGGATTATTCAGATTTTTTTGGTTCAATGTTTGGTGGAAGTGGTCGTGGAACTCAGACAAAATTCAGAGGGCAGGATTATAACAGCGAATTACAGATCAATCTCACCAATGCCTACACTACCCATCAGCAAACATTATTGGTGAATGGAAAGAATGTACGAATTACCATTCCGGCAGGTATTGCCAATGCGCAAACCATCAAACTAAAAGGCTATGGCGGCAAAGGGATCAATGGCGGCCCTGACGGTGATCTTTTTATCACTTTCAATATAACCAACGATACTAAATTCAAACGTATAAACAACGATTTATATGCTTCGGTCGATCTGCCTTTATATACTGCCGTATTAGGAGGTGAAATGATGGTGGATACGATAGATGGAAAGATTAAATTAAAGATATCACCCGAAACACAGAATGGTACAAAAACAAGAATAAAAGGTAAGGGGTTCCCGTTTTATAAAAAAGATGGACAATTTGGTGATCTGTATATTACCTATAGTATTAAAATACCTACACAATTATCTGAAAAAGAAAAAGAGTTGTTTGCAGAGTTATCCAAAATAATTCACTAAAAAAATGATCATGGAAACGCAGGAATTTATACCGCTAAATGTTCTATGTAGTCAATATGGTGTTGAAATGTCATTTGTCAGTTCTCTCCAACAATTTGGGTTGATTGAAATCGTAACAGTTAATGAAGCTGAATGTATTCCTGTTAATCAATTAAAAGAAACCGAAAAACTGATCCGGCTTCATGATGAACTGGAGATCAACCTGCAAGGCATTGATGTGGTTAGCCATATGTTACATCGAATGCAGGAAATGCAGAATGAGATACTAATGCTGCAAAACAGGCTTCTATTGTATGAGGATAATGAATGATTCTATTATCCTTCTTGCGATGTTCCTAAACATAGTAATAAGTGTTACGAATAAAAGGAGGTGTATTTTATTGTATCTCTTTTGCGTGTAACTGCATATAACTGCAAATCAGGCTCAATAAGCTCTGATTTGCGGAAACACCTGTGAATGTTGCGGTTCTTTGCGTTGCTATAGTAGCTTCCCCGCCTTAATTTGATCATTTTTTCTGCAGAGCATCCATTGTAACCGCTCAAAACCAACTTGCTATATCTTTTATATGTGAGAATCATGTAACAAATCAATCACCAGTTGTAACAATTATTCTGTTTTAAGTTCACAACTTCATATTGTGAAAAACAATTCCAATCAACCCTTGCAACCTGTTCCTGGTAAACTGTATAATATGAGAAATAATATTGGATATATCGATAAAACCATGCGTATGCTGGTAGTGATCATTATTGGCTGCCTTGTATTTTCCAAATTGATTATTGGTGTAGCGGCTATTTTACTTTATGTATTAGCGATCGCTTTGGTATTTACCTGTTTTAAAGGCAGTTGCCCGGTATATCGCCTATTGGGTATAAATACTAAAAGAAACCTGAATGATAAAGCAAAGATCCATGAACGTAACCAGGCTTTACTCAAAAACAATAACAACAATTATAAATACATGTTCTCAGTACCCGGGAAGGGCATCCATTAAAGAAAAAAAAATAATCATACTATTCCTTACACAAATCAAATTTCAATTATTATCTATTAATCTCAAACAATTATTATCATGAAAAAGATCATTTCTCTTATTGTATTTGCAGCATTTATTTTGAACATTTCTGCACAAACAACAACTCCTACAAAGAAAGCTGCAGAAAAATCTATGCGTACTGATGTGACCATTTTAAAAGATGAGCGCAAAGAGCGCAATGCTGCTATTTTAAAAGGGAAACTGAAAACTGCAAAAAAAGAGCAGGCCGAGATCACAACAGCCAGAAAGCACATGAATGCAAATAAAAAACACTTGAAAAACAAAGGAGTTAAAACGCCAGTTAAAAAAGCCAAAGAACAGGTTGACGGCGGTAAGTAATTATGGATAGTCAGATTGCCCATACGTATCTCATATGGGCAATTTTTATGCTATAACAAGGATTAATATTTTAAACAGACAGTTTTATGAAACAGGGAATAATCTTGCGGGGAAAGAAAATACTGGAGAGTATTGGAGATTATACTGAGTTCTTCAAATCTGTTATCACAAATACCTTCCGCAGAGGGTTTGAATGGAATGAATTGATCAGACAGTGTTACCTGGTTGGTGTAAGGTCGATAAATATTGTTTTGGTTACTGGTTTTGTGTTAGGATTTGTACTTACACTACAATCACAGCCTACACTAAAAGCTTTTGGTGCGGAGGGCTTTGTGCCTAATATGGTTGCAGTTTCCATTATTCGTGAAATAGGGCCGGTAATTATTTCACTTATTTGTGCCGGCAAAATTGCATCAGGTATTGGTGCAGAAATTGGAAGTATGAAAGTTACTGAACAGATAGCCGCAATGGATGTATCCGGAGCTAATTCCATACAATACCTGGCAGTTACAAGAATACTTGCCTGTATTTTTATGGTTCCTTTACTGGTGCTCTTTGCAGATGCAATGTCATTACTGGGAGGATATGTTGGAACCAATATTTCAGGCAATATGACAGCTGTTTTATATTTCAACAAATCATTTTCATCTTTATTATTTTCTGATTTTTTCCCATCGCTGATCAAAACTTTTTTCTTTGGATTCATTATTGGATTTGTTGCATGTTTTAAGGGATTTCATGCAAACAGAGGAACAGAAAGTGTAGGTATCGCCGCAAATTCTGCAGTGGTATCTGCATCTTTTTGGATCATTCTCATAGATGCCCTGGCTGTTCAATTAACCAGCATTTTTGTGTACAATCAATAATCATGGAAACAGTAATCGAAATAAAAGACCTTAAAATAGCATTCAACGGGAAACCTGTTTTAACGGGTATTAACCTTACACTGTGCAGGGGAGAGAACCTTGCCATTATAGGTAGGAGTGGTGAGGGTAAAAGTGTAACCATAGAATGTATTGTAGGCTTGCTAACTCCCGATGAAGGAACCATTACCGTTTTAGGAAAGGATATAACAAACCTCGATTCCGACGAGTTAAAAGAATTACTTCTACATACCGGGTTTCTGTTCCAGCAATCCGCTTTATACGATTCAATGACGGTAAGAGAGAATCTTGCATTTCCTTTAATAAGGGTATTAAAAATTAGCGACGAAGCAGAAATTGAAAAAAGATCTGTTGAAGCACTGGAAGCGGTAGGTCTTGCAGCGGCGATCGATAAAATGCCATCAGATCTTTCGGGTGGGCAACGCAAAAGAATGGCATTGGCCAGAACCCTGATAGTGAATCCGGAAATCATATTGTACGATGAACCTACTACAGGCCTGGATGCCATCACCTCCAAAGAGATCAGTGCGCTGATCATGGATATCAGAAAAAAATACAAATCATCTTCCATTATTATCACACACGATATGTCTTGTGCAAAAATTACAGCAGACCGGATACTGATCATCAATGAAGGGAAGATCATTGCCGGAGGAACTTACAAGGAACTGGAAAATTCATCTGATCCCTTTATCGCTTCATTTTTTAAATAGTGTATTATGCAGGTTACTACAATAACAAAAATTAAAACAGGTGCATTTGTATTGGCTGGTATTGTCGTTTTATTGATGATTATATTCTTTATAGGCAACCAGAAAAATCTGTTCAGGAGAACCATACAGTTACACATCAATTACAAAACCGTTGCCGGATTGCAGGAAGGAAATTTTGTGCGGTTTGCAGGGATCAATGTGGGTTCTGTAGACATGATCGAAATAACAAGCGATACAACCGTTCGCGTAGATATTTCCATACAAAAGAAAGTACAGAAATTCATACGCACAGATAGTAAAGCCAGTATTGCCAATGATGGGTTGATGGGAGATAAACTGATTCAGATTAATTCAGGTTCTGACAGTCAGCCGATCATTACGGAAGGAGGTAATCTGGTTGCAGTTAACCCATTTGACATGGAAAAAATCATGGCAAAAATTGAGAAGGTTGGCATTAAAGTAGAAAATATTGTAAACAATATAGATACACTTTCCGGACAACTCTCCGGTATTTTCGGAAAAGTAAATAATGGGAAAGGCACATTAGGTAAACTTATCAATAGCGAAAAATTAGCCAACGACCTGCAACAGACAGTTAATTCTGCCAAACAAACCGTAAAAACCATTGATAAAGCAGCGGATGGTATCAAGGATAATATGGATGCAGCGAAACATAATTTTCTCCTGAAAGGGTTCTTCAATAAGAAAGAGAAAAAAGGGATCGCAGATTCTACAACGAAAGCAGATAAGAAAAATGCGCCTAAACCGGAAATAAAGAACTAATGTATGCGCGATATTTTTTCACTGCAGAGTTGCAGCGGAGCATTGTTTTCGCGGAAAATATGTTCTCTGCGAAAAAGTATATTACGCTGTGCATCTTTGGTTGGCTTTTGTTTGATAAGTATGACGGTATTCCCGCAGGCTATTACACCCAAAAAAGATACGGCAGAACAGAGAGATCTGATTGATATCGCCAAACAAACCTTTCATTTTCACGCCAAAAAAATGCCGAAGAATGGTATAAAAAAAGTGTACTATTCTTTTTTGCCTTTCAGTACACAGATGCCGGGTGGTGGTAATGCTTTGGTTAGTGCCACCACTGCAGGTTTTTATTTGAGCGACAGAAAAAAAACATCTTTGTCAACAGCTACCTTTTATCCTTACCTGACTTTAGTGGGCCGATTCGGTTACAGTTTACAAACCGGTTTATGGTTAAAAGAAAATAAATGGAATGTTTTGGGAGATACACGATACCTGTATTATCCGCAAAATACTTGGGGTTTAGGAGGCAAAATGCCGAATGATCATAAGGTGGAAGTTCAATACAAATACATCCGTTTTTACCAGACCTTTCTGCGGCAGATAGAACCCTATTTTTTAGCAGGCATAGGATATCACATCGATAACCATATTAATATACAAACCATTAATGATACCCTTGGTTTGCAAAAATTTACCGGATATGATTATGGAACAGAAACCGGTTCCACTTCTTTTTCAACCGGTATTTCTTTCAATGTATTGTATGACGGAAGAAAGAACGCGTTCAACCCATTGCCAGGTTATTATGGAAATCTGGTGTACCGGTTCAGCCCTAAATTTTTAGGTAGTAATAACAACTGGAATTCACTATACCTTGATCTTCGGCACTACATACCTTTTAGTACAACACAACAGAACATGCTTGCATTCTGGACATTTTACTGGACGGGTTTGAATGACAACACACCGTATCTTGACCTCCCCAGTATTGGCTGGGATCCTTATCAGCAGCGTTCCGGACGCGGTTTTGATCAGAACCGTTACCGTGGAAAAGGGTTGCTTTATTTTGAGACAGAATATCGCAAAGACATAACAGAGAATGGTTTATTCGGGTATGTATTGTTTGCCAATTTTAATAGCGTTACCGAAAAAAACAGCAGTCAATATGCGTATCTCCATATGGCAGCAGGAGGAGGCTTACGTATAAAATTCAACAAAGGTTCCGGTACAAATATGGGAATCGATTTTGGGGTTAGCAAAGGATATGCAGGTTTGTATTTTAACCTTGGTGAAACTTTTTAGAAGGCACTAAAAATAAAATATTACGAGGGAGCTCTAAATGAAACCCAGTTTGATCATTTTAAAATCTATTATTTAAAAAGAATATGGATACTATAAAAATACCATTCTACGCCAAAACAGCACTGATATTCATTTCGGGATATGCTTTTATTTATGCACTTTACCTTGGCCAGAATATTATTGTACCTATTGTATATGCAACGCTGATTTCTATTCTCCTGAATCCAATTGTTAATTTTCTGGTCAGGAAAAAACTGAATAAAATACTGGCTATTTCGATGGCAGTGATATTGGTTTTTTTAATTACAGCCTGCCTGCTTTATTTTATTTCTACCCAGATTTCAATGTTTGCTGAAACTTACCCGCAGCTTAAGGTAAAAATGTTAACTACCAGTAATCAGGCAATTCATTCATTTTCTCAACATTTCAATATTAAAGAGAAAAAGGTCAATGAATGGATTCAGCATAATGAAGATATTATTTTCAGCGATGCGGGTCTAATGGTTGGGCGAACCCTGCTTAATTTAAGCAGTACTTTTTTTGTTTTGTTATTACTCCCTGTCTATTTATTTATGATCCTGTATTATAAATCCCTGCTTCTTGAATTCATCCGTCGTTTATTCAGGGCAGAACACCATACTTCTGTTGCAGAAGTACTTAATAATACCAAAGTAATTATACAAAGTTACCTGAAAGGGCTTTTAATTGAAGCATTAGTGATTGCAATACTTAATTCAGCCGGTTTGTTGTTACTTGGCGTTGAGTATGCAATTATACTGGGTGTTACCGGGGCATTGCTTAACGTAATTCCCTATATAGGAGGGGTGATTGCTATTGCTTTGCCTATGGTGATTGCATTTGTTACCAAGGATTCTGTTTCATATCCTTTTCTGGTATTGGGGATCTATCTGCTTATTCAGTTTATCGATAATCACTACATTATTCCAATGGTGGTTGCATCCAAAGTAAAGATCAATGCACTTGTTTCGGTGGTTGTTGTATTGGTAGGTGGGGCAATCTGGGGCATTCCCGGAATGTTCCTGTCAATTCCTCTTACCGCAATTTTGAAAGTTATTTTCGATCATATTGAAATCCTGAAGCCATGGGGTTATTTGCTGGGCAACATTGAACCGAGTGCCAGTAAGTTCACATTACGTAAAATGAGAAAAATCAATGAAAAAAAATAACTGTGTTTTAGGTTTTACAAAAACCAATGAAACTGATAATGTGATTTATGTAATATTCTGCAAAAATCATGTAAGTACATTAATATCAGAATAGTTCAACTTTACTGTAACATCATTCCATCATAAGGGTAATGATAACAAAGACTTTATCTGATTGTTAAACATAAAAATTATGATAATAAAAAAAGTAGTAGTAGCCCTTGCAATGATTTCTGTGATGGCAGCATGTAATAGTAAACCAAAAGAAGTTGCAGTAGTGGTTGATACTACTGCGATTAAACAAAAAGCAATTTTTGATGAACAGGCCAGGGTTACATCTGAAGAAGAAGCCCGCCAAAAACTGGCACTGGAAAAAAGAAGGGAGCACCGCAGAGAAAATGAAGAATCTGCTTCTTCATCCAATGTTGGTAACAGTGGCACACCTGTAAATGCAGGTTCCGGAACTTCTTCTGAAGCTGCTCCTGCAAAAAAAGGATGGAGCTCTGCAGCCAAATCAACGGCTATAGGTGCCGGTGCCGGTGCTATTGCAGGTGGAATTATTGGCCATAATCTTGGTGGTGCTGCTATTGGTGCTGCGGTAGGTGGTGGTACCGGTTATTTGATCGGTAGAGCTAAAGACAGAAAATCAGGAAGGGTGGTAAAAAAAGTCAAACCCGTTAAACCGGTCGAACCACCTGTCGAACAATAAATAACGGATATCTAATACCATTTCGATATTAATATTAGTCTATACAAACTCTGATAGTCTGTATGTCGTAAAGAAAATTTGCCACAGAATACACGAAAAAGTCTGTGCTAATCTGTGGTGTTTTTAAAAATTCTAATTGATATAAAAGTGCGAAACATATAATTTATTGAAGGGGATCTGTAACATTTTTTACTGTAATAAAGTAATCTTTGTTAGTCATCTTACTCTAATCCTATTTACTTTTTGATAAAATCTGTTTGTAGCATATTGGTTTAAAATATATCCACATCACTTTTAAATAATTACCATGAAAAATTTATTGCATCGTTGCGGAATTAAAACCTGTATAACATTAATCATTGTTTTTTTCTTTCAGGCAGTTGTTCTTGCCCAGAATACCAAAGTTGAAATAAACGGTAATGATGTGGGCAGTTGGTTTTCGCAGAATTGGATCTGGATAACTGCACTGGTTGCTTTTCTGATCATTATTTTAATATTCAGTGCCACCAGCAACAGGCGTAGCAGGAGCAAAACCACAATTTACAAAAACCATGATGGCAAAGTTGTTCAAACAACTACTACAGAAACAGAAACGGATTAGAAATCTGACAACCTCAAAATACTATACCTGAAATACACCCATCTTAAAATCAGCAATATCTTTATTTTGATTAGCTGCGGTAATTCCTTCAGCTATCACTTTTCTGGTATCCATTGGATCAATGATATTATCAACCCATAAACGTGCAGCAGCATAATATGGAGAAGTTTGTTTTTCATAACTGGCTTTAATCCTATCGAGTAATGCTTTTTCCTCTTCAGCACTTACTTCTTTGCCTTTCGCTTTCATAGTAGCCACCTGAATTTGTAATAATGTTTTTGCAGCCTGGTCGCCACCCATTACAGCAATTTTGGCAGAAGGCCATGCATAAATAAACCGGGGGTCATACGCTTTCCCACACATGGCATAATTACCGGCTCCATAACTATTGCCAATAATGATCGTGATCTTGGGTACCACAGAATTAGCTACTACATTCACCAGTTTGGCACCGTCTTTAATAATGCCACTATGTTCACTTCGGCTGCCAACCATAAAGCCGGTAACATCCTGTAAGAAAACCAGGGGTATTTTTTTCTGGTTGCAATTCATGATAAATCGGGCAGCTTTATCAGCACTGTCGTTATAGATCACACCCCCAATCTGCATTTCGCCTTTTTTGTTTTTGCTTACCATACGCTGATTGGCAACAATTCCAACTGCCCATCCTTCAATACGAGCATATCCACACAAAATAGTTTTGCCATAGTCTTCTTTAAACTGGTCAAACTCACTGTTATCAACTATCCGCTCAATAATTTCCAGCATATCATACGGCTTTACATTTCCTTCGTGAAGGATGCTGTAAATTTCATTGGGTTCTTTTTTGGGTGTGGCAGGTGCAACCCTGTTAAATCCGGCATTCTCTGGATCGCCCAGTTTGTTCATGATCTTTTTGATATGATCAAGACATTCCTGTTCAGTTTTAAATTTATAATCTGCTATTCCACTAATCTCTGTATGCGTTACAGCTCCGCCAAGTGTTTCATTGTCTATTTCTTCTCCAATGGCAGCTTTTACCAGATAGGCCCCAGCTAAAAAAATACTGCCATTGCCTTCAACCATCAATGTTTCGTCACTCATGATAGGCAGATAAGCGCCGCCCGCTACACAGGCACCCATTACTGCTGCAATTTGTGTGATACCCATGGCACTCATTTTTGCATTGTTGCGGAATACCCGGCCAAAATGTTCCTTATCAGGAAAGATCTCATCCTGCATTGGGAGAAAAACACCGGCACTATCTACCAGATAGATGATAGGCAATTTATTTTCCATGGAGATTTCCTGCATTCGCAGATTCTTCTTTCCTGTGATTGGAAACCAGGCCCCCGCCTTTACTGTTTGGTCATTGGCTACAATGATGCATTGTCTGCCACTAACATATCCTATTCCGGCTACTGTTCCTCCACAAGGACAACCGCCTTGTTCCTCATACATATCAAAACCCGCAAATGCACCGATTTCTAAAAAGGGTTTATCTGTATCACACAAATATTCAATCCTTTCGCGGGGAGTTAGTTTATTACGTTCGTGTTGTTTTTCAATTGCTTTTTTGCCTCCGCCTAATTTGATCTTTTCAAAATGTTGTTTGGCTTGGCTAACTGCCATTTTCATCCAGTCTTCATTACGGTTATTCTCAAGATTCATTGCGAACGATTGTTAGTATTGCAAATATAGCTTGTAGTAAGTTATGAAAAAGCAAATGAATATCGAACAGATGAACAAGGAACAGATGAATGATGAAGTGGAAAAATAATATTTACTTCATCATTCATCTGCTCCTTGTTCAATATTCATCTGTTGCTTTTTCTTTATATTTATTCTATGCCTTACGATTACATCATCATTGGAGCCGGTTCAGCAGGTTGTGTGCTGGCTAATCGCTTAACCGAAGATTCAAACTGCACGGTACTGTTACTTGAAGCCGGTGGAGCGGATAATAAAACAGAGATCCATATACCGGGAGCTTATACCAAACTGAACCATTCGGAGGTTGACTGGGCATTTTGGACAGAGCCCCAGAAATATATCGGCAATCGCAAATTATATATTCCCCGTGGTAAAACATTGGGCGGATGTAGTTCTACCAATGCCATGGCGTATGTGCGGGGTAATAAAGAGGATTACAATGAATGGGCGGCATTAGGTAATGCCGGATGGAGTTATGAGGAGGTATTGCCTTATTTTAAAAGATCTGAAAATCATGAACAATTTGGTGAACCTTATCACGGAGAAACCGGGCCATTGAATGTTACACTATCTAAACAGCCAAGTGAATTGGGGCCCGTATTTGTTGAAGCCTGCGCTGAATGCGGTATTCCAATCAACAATGATTATAACGGAGAGAACCAACTCGGCGCCAGCATGATGCAGTTCACTATTAAGAATAACAAACGTCATAGTACAGCTACTGCATTTCTTAAGCCTGCTATGAAACGCTCTAATCTTACGGTAAGAACCAATGTACATGTTAGTTGCATTTTAATAGAAGATGGAAGGGCCGTTGGGGTAGAGGTAATTACTTCTCATTCCAATTCAGAGCGTATCAATTGTGCAAAGGAGGTAATTCTATCAGCGGGTGCCATTCAATCCCCGCAGATCTTAATGTTATCCGGTATCGGCGATCCTGCTGAGTTAAGTAAACAGGGTATTGATATCAAATTTCCATTACCCGGCGTTGGTAAAAACCTTCAGGATCATGTATGGACGGGTGTTAGCAGCCTTTCAAATGTGCCTACCGGTAATTCGTTGCTAACTCCCATTAATATGACGAAAGCCGTTCTGCAACATTTGCTGTTAAAGAGCGGCCCATTGGGAAACAGTCCGCTGGAAGCCAATGCTTTTATTAAAACCGATCCTGATAAAAACCGTCCGGATATACAATTTCATTTTGTGCCCTTGGGAATCAATGATGATTATTCAACGGATATTTATAATATCAAAACATTTTCTACGCGCGACGGGTTCAGTATCATGTCAATTCTGCTTAGGCCTGAAAGCAGGGGTTATATTGGATTAAAAAGTTCCAAATCTAAGGATGCGCCAGTAATTAACCCCAATGTTCTGTCTACCGGAAATGATCGAAAAGTGTTATTGAAAGGCCTAAAAAAGGCAATAGAAGTGATCAGTTCCAAAACACTGCAGGGATATTCTACAGATGGGGTTTCCTTACCAAAAGAACTCGATGATACTGCTTTGCTGGCTCACATAGATCAAAGTCTCGAAACCCTTTATCACCCTGTAGGAACCTGTAAAATGGGAAAGGATGCCATGGCAGTGGTAGACAGTTCGCTCCGTGTACATGGAGTTAAATGTTTACGGGTAGTGGATGCATCCATTATGCCAACAATCGTTTCCGGTAATACCAATGCCGCTGCAATAATGATAGGAGAAAAGGGATCAGATCTGATCAAAATGGGAGTATAAACCTTGAGAAATCGATTGACTGTAAGAAGATTATATTGGTTTTAAAGCTAACCCGACCGCTTTTATCTATCAATCCTTCCTTTTTACCGAATTGTGTTCTTATTACACATTGTTTTATTACTTTAGCTACCCTAAATCTCAGCAACTTGGCCACAAAGAAATTAACGATTGCATCTGATCCTGCAGGAAAAGCTATGCCAACAAACAAAAAATCAGTAAATAAATC
This sequence comes from Chitinophagaceae bacterium, assembly GCA_947372235.1. GTDB lineage: Bacteria > Bacteroidota > Bacteroidia > Chitinophagales > Chitinophagaceae > Sediminibacterium. The sequence goes on from CANBSW010000001.1 coordinate 20,029, forward strand.
TGTTGAGAAAAAAGATGCTATTACTTCAAATAGTCAAACAAAAGCAAATTTAGCTGCTACCGAAAGTAAAAAAACGGCTCCAAAAAAAACTCCCAAAAATTCAAAAGCAGTTAAACAGACAATAGCATCCGTAAAATCAAAATCAGAAAAAACTCCCTCTGTAAAACCATATTTACAAAAGATCATTTTTCAGATCGCATTTCAAACCCAATTCGGACAGGAATTGTTTATTACGGGAGACCATCCTCTATTGGGAAATGGAGATATAACTAAAGCAGTACCCTTACAATATTTTAATGAATCATTTTGGTATCTGGTAATTGAACTGAAACCGGAAGATGTTACAGAACACCCAATTACTTATCAGTACATTCTGAAAAATGCGGATGGGCAAATGAGTTTTGATTGGGGCAATGATAAATCAATCATTCCTGCAAAGATCCTGGCCAAAGAATTGCTCGTTATAGACTCTTGGAATTATGCAGGTTATTTTGAAAATACATTTTATACAGAACCTTTTGTTAAGGTATTATTGAATGCCAATCATACTCCAATCAAAACGGTTACTCCTAAAAAGACAACACATACCCTTAAAGTGAAAACACCTCTGCTTGCAAAGGGGCAAACGCTTTGTGTATTAGGCAGTAGTATTGATGTAAGCAATTGGGATATTAGCAACCCTGTTTTATTGAGCAGGCCTGAGGGAGAAGATTTTTACAATATATCACTCGATCTGAGTAAAGCATCTTTTCCGATCGCTTATAAATATGGTGTGTACGATGTTGAAGCAAAACAATTTATTCGGTTTGAAGATGGCAATAACCGGGTTTTGCATGATGCGGGCAAACCCAATCGTCAAACTATGATCAATGATGGCTTTGCCATTTTACCAAACAATACCTGGAAAGGTGCGGGAATAGCCATTCCTGTTTTTAGTTTGCGTTCTGAGAAAAGTTTTGGGGTAGGGGAGTTTACTGATATGGCATTGCTGGTAGACTGGGCAAAACAAACCGGATTAAAAATGATCCAGCTTCTACCGGTTAATGATACTACGGCAACACATACCTGGATGGATTCTTATCCTTATGCCGCTATATCTGCATTTGCATTGCATCCAATGTATCTCAATCTGGATCAACTTTCTGATGCATCAAGCCGTAAAAGATTGCAAAAATTAGAACCTGAACGTTTACGTCTGAATGCCTTACCTACTGTTGATTATGATACGGTGAACAAGATCAAATGGAACTATGTAAAAGCCGTTTATGAAGTAACGGGAGAAGAGATATTTAAGACCAAAGAATACGCAAATTATTTTGAACGCAATAAACACTGGCTGGTTCCATATGCTGCATTCTGTTACCTGCGCGATCAGTATGGTACTGTTGATTTTAGCAAATGGCCTGCATATAAAAAATACAATGCAGAAGAGATCAGTACACTGACAGATAAAAAATCTGATGCATTTACAGATATTGGCCTGCATTATTTTATTCAATACCATCTTCATGTACAATTACAGCAAGCCACAGCTTATGCTCATGCCAATGGAATTATTGTAAAAGGTGATATTGCCATTGGTGTTTATCGTAATGGAGCCGATGCATGGCAAAATCCTGAATTGTATCATTTGGATTTTCAGGCAGGTGCACCACCGGATGACTTTGCAGTTACAGGACAGAACTGGGGTTTCCCTACTTATAACTGGCAACGTATGCGCAAAGACGGCTTTGCCTGGTGGAAGCAGCGTTTTGAACAGATGAGTGATTATTTTGATGCTTTTAGAATCGATCATATACTTGGATTCTTCCGCATCTGGAGCATACCAATGAATGCGGTTGAAGGAATCATGGGACATTTTGTTCCGGCTATTCCCATTCATATTAATGAGTTCAATGGCAATGGGATCTGGTTTGATCATGCCAGATATACAAAACCATTTATCAATGAGAATGTTTTATGGCAGGTATTTGGTTATGATAATGAACTGGTGAAAAGCCTTTTTTTAAAACATGCCGGGAATGGTGTTTATGAGCTGAAGCCTGAATTTGCAACCCAGCGTTTGGCAGAACATTATTTTAATACACTGGAAAAAGATACACATCATTCAAAAATTCAACAGGGTTTATATAACCTGATCAGTAATGTAATCTTGTTTGAGGAAGAAAATACGAACGGACAACAATTTCATTTCAGATTTGGAATGGAAAACACTACTTCATTCAAAAACCTTGAATGGAATACACAACAACAGTTACGTGAATTATACCTTGATTATTTCTTCCGCCGCCAGGATGATTTCTGGATGAAAGAAGCCATGCAAAAATTACCTGCCTTAAAACGTGTAACCAATATGCTGGTTTGTGGTGAAGACCTTGGTCTCGTTCCTGCATGTGTACCGGATGTGATGAAACAATTGGGATTATTGAGCCTGGAAATTCAACGCATGCCCAAAGACCCCACAAAACAATTCTTTCATCCCAATGATGCTCCTTATTTAAGTGTGGTAACACCATCCACTCACGATATGAGCACAATACGAGGCTGGTGGGAAGAAGACAGAGAAAGAATACAACAATTCTACAATAATTCACTTGGTCAATGGGGAGATGCACCGGTGTATTGTGAAGCATGGATCAACAAAGCCATTGTTTTGCAACATTTATATTCACCAGCCATGTGGAGTATTTTTCAATTACAGGATCTTCTGGGAATGGATGAATTGTTACGCAGAGCCAACCCCGCAGATGAACGTATCAATATCCCCGCCAATCCAAAGCACTATTGGCAATACAGAATGCATATTAGTCTGGAAGAATTGTTGGCTGCAAAAGAGTATAATGAGCAACTGAAGGGAACCATTGTAGCGGGTGGTAGATGAGGCTTTGAACAGAGGAATATCCAACAAGGAACAGATGAATGATGAAGTAAATTTATTTTCGAGAACATCCTTCATTATTCCTGGCTCGTATGTTCGATATTCATCTGTTCTTTTTCATCTGTTCAATTATCTTTGCAACAATTAAACACAAAGATTTGAAACTCAGTTATCGCCAAACCAATCTCCCTTTCCAATACCCTTTTACCATTTCAAATGGACGAACAAAAACACACCAACCCGCATTATTGGTAGCTCTTGAATTGGGGCCTTTTATGGGTTTTGGAGAAGCACCGGCTATTGTTTATTACAACATAACCGTTGAACAAATGATCGCTGATCTGGAAGAGAAAAGAACCTTGGTTGAGAAATTCGCGTTTACAGAACCTGAACGTTACTGGCATTATTTACATCATTTATTTCCCAATAATCCCTTTTTAGTTTGTGCATTGGATATGGCCGCATGGGATCTGTATGGCAAAATGAAAAGCAAGCCATTATATGAACTCTGGAATACCAAATGGGAAAATACACCCCTAACAGATTACACCATTGGCATTGACACCATCGAAAAAATGGTGGAAAAAATGAAAGCCAAACCATGGCCGGTTTATAAGATCAAATTGGGAACGGATGAAGATATCCGGATCGTAGAAGCTTTACGAAAACATACCAATGCTGCATTGCGTATTGATGCCAATGCGGGTTGGACAGTTTCAGAAGCTCTTGAAAAAATACCTCAGTTAGCCGCACTTGGTGTTGAATTTATTGAACAACCACTTGCCAAAGATGATTGGGATGGAATGAAAATGCTATTCGAAAAATCTTCACTTCCTTTATTTGCAGATGAAAGTTGTGTGTTTGAAAAAGATGTGGAAAGATGTCACAACCATTTTCATGGCATCAATATCAAACTCACCAAATGCAGTGGTATCACACCCGCTATCAGAATGATACAAGAGGCACGGCAATTAAATATGCAGGTAATGATGGGCAGCATGAATGAATGCACCATTGGTTCTGCAGCTGTTGCTAATTTTCTTCCTCAACTAGACCACGTTGATATGGATGGCCCTTTATTACTTTCAGAAGACATCGCAGAAGGAATTCAGTTTGATTTTGGAAAAGTGAATTTGTCGGGTAAGCCGGGGCTTGGAGTGAGATTCATTTAGTCAGCTTTTCGTGAGCTGTGAATCGTGAGTGAATTAATAGTATCAGAAAATATTCACCATTCACCACTCACGACTGACGTCTCACGCTCACGTCCTTCATTAACGAAACTCTAACAATCACAACAATTTCTGGCATTGCGTTTGGATTAGGTAGTGTATAAAACTTTGAATTATGAAAAAGTTACTACTTACAACAGCAATGATTATGAGTGCTTTTCTTTTTATGAATGAAACAAAAGCACAGGTCAGATTTAATCTGAATGTAAATCTCGGTATAAGACCCAACTGGGGATTAGCTGGTAATTATTCAGGTGATTATTATTACTTACCTGAGATTGATACTTATTATGATATACCTCACCATCAGTTTATTTATTTTGACGGTGGCGAATGGATCTATGCGAATGAACTTCCTTATATCTATCGCAACTACGATCTGTTCAGTGGTTATAAAGTAGTGGTGAATGAATATCGCCCTTTTTTACACGCAAGTGTTTATCGCGACAGATACAGAAACTATTATAATACCTATCATCAGCCTGTGATCTTGGCACAAAGACAGGGTTATTATGATAATCGTTCAGATAACCGCTACTATGGAAGCAGGGATAATGACCGCTACAATAACAGAGGCCGTGATTTTGACCGTGATGACCGTAACAACAGAAACCGCTCAAACGAACAACGCGGCCGTGATAACGACAGAGGCAGAGACAACGATCGTGGCAGCAACCGTCATGGAAGAGGATAATTTGTTTTGTTTTGATTTATAAGAGCATGGAGCATTTGCTTCATGCTTTTTTTTACTCTGATGTTGGTCGCCCCATCATAGTGCTTGGAAGATTGTATTTATCGCCACAGATTCACAGATTACCACAGTTGTACAAAGCAAATCTGTGGTAATCTGTGAATCTGTAGCTTTTATTTCTTTCAAAAAATATTGTCGACTGAAAAACAGCAAAACCTATCACATGAAATGAATTTTGTTTACCTCAATCCTCTTGTCGAATTTCGCTCTCTAGTAAAAACACATGAACGACAATCGTAAGCATAGATTATTGGATGTACTTAGCCGTCGCCAGTCGAACCTGACTGTAGTAATGGAGAATGTGGATGATCCTCATAATATCTCAGCCGTAATGAGAACCTGCGATTGTGTGGGTATTCAGGATATTTATGTGTTAACCACCAAGATCCATAAACATAAAAAATTTGGCCCACGCAGCAGTAGCAGTGCAGCCAAATGGTTAACCATACATGAATATACAGATACGCAAGCCTGTTTTGCAGAATTAAGAAAAAATTATAACCGGATTTTAACCACCCATCTTGCAGCAGATTCTGTAGGATTGTATGAAATAGATTTTACGCAAAGCACAGCTCTGGTATTTGGCAATGAACACGATGGGGTAAGTGAAGAGTTTAGAGCGTTGGCCGATGGTAATTTTATCATCCCACAAATGGGGCTTATTCAAAGTCTGAACATTTCGGTAGCCTGTGCTGTTAGTATTTATGAAGCCATGCGACAAAAAACAGTGGCCGGGCATTACCAGCAACCACAATTACAAAAGGAGCGTGTAGCTTCGATCATGAAAGACTGGGGGTATTTGGAGAATGATTTATAAAGGGTTCAATAAGAGTAAGGCAAGAGGAAAGAGTGGTAAGAGATTCCTTAACAATTAAACTTTAAAAGAAATCTAAGTGATTTTTTTTGAAACACATAGGGACATAGGTTAGGAAAAAGTTCACATAGTAATCAATTCTATATGCCCTTGGCTTTAACCTAAGTTCCTATGTGTTTCAAAAAAAGTTATTAAGGCAGATTGATTCTCTTTATCTCTTGTCCTGCTCCTATTGAAACAATAAACTTATGAAATGAAGAAAATATTACTATTCGCATTACTGATCGGATCATTTGAATTTGCATCTTCACAACAACTCAAAAAAATAAAAATGAATGAGTTGTTAAAGATGATCGATACCACCACCCAGCCCATCGTTGTTAATTTCTGGGCCACCTGGTGCGGCCCCTGCATCCGTGAAATTCCCTGGTTTGAGAAAACCATTGCGCAGTTTGCAGATAAGAAGGTTAAATTATTATTGGTAAGTCTTGATTATCCCGGCGAATACCCCAAAGGCATTCAGGATTTTATAAAAAAGAATAAATACCGCGCAGAAGTGATCTGGTTAAATGAAACCAATGCAGAAGAGTTTTGTCCGAAAGTAGATAAATCGTGGGAGGGAACCATTCCTGTTACCTTGATGGTGAACAATAAAAATCACTACCGTCAATTTTATAACCAGCAATTACCGGAGGCAAAGCTGGTGCAGGAATTGCAAAAGCTGGTTCAATAGAAAAGCGCCACAGATTCCACAGATTATTTTCAATCAAAATCTGTGCTAATCTGTGGCAATAAAATTATTCGCTAACTTCTTCTTCTTTATTGATCTGAGAAAGTTTGCGGTAGAGCCTGATGGTAATGTATAATGCAAGCATACTCCCAATCGCCATCGCAACACCCCATCCGCTGCCATATCGGATTCCATCAGCCAATGCATAGGTGATCAGGAAAATGATTCCCAATACAATAATCGTTCTTAGAGTAGGATTCTTTTTCATAAACAGGGGTTTGGTTATGCACTGTGATGCATAAATGTAGGAATTCCATAAAATTTCAAAAAGAATAATTGGGGGGTATCAGATCCTGGATACTAGGTGCGGGATATTAAATTCTTGTATGCATTATTTATGCTGATTTGCTTCCTTCAATCTGCGTTCTTCCACTTCTTTGGTAAGATAGGTTATACTCACATTCAACTCAAAACCTATCAACAGGATCAGTGAATTGAAATAGATCAGGATCATAATAATTAATACCGTTCCGATAGAACCATAGATCTTGTTATAGCTAGCAAAATTATTCACCCACCAGGAAAACAGAATTGTGGTTACCATGGTTAAAACCGTTGCCAGTATTGAACCTGGAGATAAAATATCCCATCTTTTTTTGATTGAAGGTGCAAACTTATAAATGAATGCAATCCCATAAAATAACAGCCCTACAATGATGGCCCAACGGATACTGCTCCACCAGGTGATCCTGGTATCTTTTTTTACATTAAAAACATTGTTCAGCAAATAGATCAATTGTTGCTTTCCAAGAAACAGGGCAAAAGCTGCGATCAGTGTTAACAGAATCAGGATGATCGTAAGCCGGATAGCTCTCCATCGCTGGTGCAAAAAAATCCCTTTATGTTCCTGTATCGATTTATCAAATGTTCGGATGATACCGATCATCGCATTGGATGAATAGAAGATCAACAATAAAAAACCAAAAGAAAAAATACCAACGTGCTGGTTATCTATCAAATCGTTTAAAATATTGGCTATAAAATTGTAAGTGCTTGAATTAGGTGTGATGTCTTTAAAAAGATTCAAAACTTCCCTGCTTAAACTTTTTGGTTTAGGAAAATAGGGAATGAGTGAAAACAAAAACAGGATCGCCGCTGGCAATGCCATGATCAGGTTAAATGAAATAGCAGCGGCCCTTTCATTCAATCCCACTTTATTGATCTGCTTTAAAAAAAAGTTCGCCACATCATATACCGGTATTCCCCTGAAACCCGGTATTACCCAGCTCTTGCTCTTCTGTAAAAGAAAAGACACGGGTGGAAACCTTAGTATTACGCGTTCCAGTTTTGTCAAGGCTTGGGTTCGTTTTGTTGTTTTTTGGCCATGTAAATATCCAGTGCTTTCTGGTACTCTTTGGCATATTGGCTATGTTCTTTAAAATTGCTGCTGAAATGATGATAACCACTAAAATCACTCTTCGCTACAAAGAACAGGTAATCTGTTTTTGGGGCGTCTAAAATAATATCAATGGTTTTGGGTGATGGGGTACAGATAGGGCCGGGTGGCAAACCTTTCTTTCTGTAAGTATTATACGGCGATGGATTGAACAGGTATTTTTCATAGATCCTCGTTAAAGTAAAATCCTTCATCGCGTATTTGATGGTTGGACAAGCCTGCAGCGGCATTTCTTTATTTAACCTGTTCGTATAAACACTGGCAATTTTTAGTTTGTCACTATCATAATTGGTTTCTTCTTCTACAATAGAAGCCAAAATATATACCTGCTCCGGTGTAAACTGAATGGCTTCTGCTTTTGCCTTGCGGTTATTTTTATTCCAGAATGATTTTTTTGCGTCGGCTAATCTGGCAAAAATATTTTGCAAACTGGTATTCCAGTAAAAAGTATAGGTATCAGGAATGATGAGTGTAAATACGGTGCTCGTATCCACTCCAAATGGTTCCAGTGATTGATTTGAATTGAGAAATTCCATCACAGCCGTAGAATCTGTCGAAAAATTCTTACCAATCAATTTGGCCAGGTCTTCTTTAATTCGAAGCCTATTGATCACCAGATTAACACTGGCAAATCTTCCGTTCTTCAGCATTTTGGCAATGCTGAAAGTGCTTTGTCCTTTTTTAACCTCGTATTTACCGGGTTTGATCTTGCTCCAGTCAATCATTCGCGAGGATGCCAATGAAAACAATCCTGTATTAAAAACAATATCATTTTGCTGCATTACCTGCAATACAGCTGCCTTATCTGTTTTTCCGGGTTCAATAATGAATGACCTTGTTTTCTCGCTAAAACCTGTGCCTGAACCATAGATCATCCAGCATAAAAATGCCACAACCAACAGAAAGCCCACCAGAAGAAATTTTACAATTTTCGACATGTGTTCAAATTAAATAAAAAACCCTGTCTGCAAGTACAGACAGGGCATTAAAATATCGTTACCGGATTATTTTTTTCCGGAATCAGGTTTTGCAGTAACGGTATTAGCCGGTGCAGGTGCTGGAGCAGGGGCCGGAGCTGTTTGGTTGGTATTTACTTTCTGTAAAATAGAATTATCAACCCCTACAGAACTGCCGCCTTTCAGAAACAAAGTTGAGAAGATAGCCAGTACCGCAATAATGGCTGCAAACAGCCAGGTACCTTTCTCAAGCACATCTGTGGTTTGCTTAACACCCATTAACTGGTTGCTGAAACCGCCAACGTTGCCGGAAAGACCGCCACCTTTGGGATTTTGCACTAAAACCATAAAACCTAACGCAGCAGCTGCAATCACAATCAGAATCAAAAACAAAATGATCATATTATATTCCTTTTAGTTGTTCTATTTTGGCAGCAAAATAACTGGATTTTTCAGGATTTAAGAAACTTAATTTAATATAGAGCTGAATAGCTTTGTCTATCTGCCCCTGTTTCTCCAAAACATCAGCCATTGTTTCTGTTACAATCTCCCTGGTTTCGTTGGAGTTTTTGGCGGTTTCTGCTACGGCTTTTTCCATTTCTAAACTGGTAGTAAGCTCGCCGGGAGTACCGGATTGGGTAGTTTTAACCTGTTTTAGCCAGTCGGTAAACTTTCTCAGGTGTGTGGTCAGTTTATCCTGAGGAATGGAGGAGAGGTCTATCTTAATACCCTGTGAGGCAAAATAATCGATGGTGTGTAATTTTTTACGCTCGGCATCAATTTCCAGAACGGCATCAGCTTCTATGGGTTTTTTAAAATCGGCAAGCTGGCTGGATAAGATCCCGGCAATTTTACTATCCGATTCATCCATTCCTGCAATAGCATCTGCTTCTTCTATATATTCATCCGGCATAGGTTCTTCTTCTTCGCGTTGCGTTTCCTGGTTATGATCGATCTTCCGCATCAGCTCTTTTACGGCTTCTACAGTTGGTATGGCAAATTCTGCGGCTTTCTCTATTTTTTCTGTACTGCTCAGTTCCGGTGCAGGCTCGGTTTTGGTTAAAACAGATACCTCATCCAGGTGATACTGCAGCCAGTAAGGATTGGTAAAATAGAGATTGGTTTTTGGAGAAAGACTTAGCAACTCATCCTTACGATTATTTTCCTTCTGTTTTGCAACATGAAAAAAGCGGGCAGGTGTAAAATAAGGAGCTTCCTCGATGAACTGTTTGAGTGTCTCGGTGTTTATTTGAGACAGTTTCAGCTTGCCGGTTAAATGGAAGAATGCTTTTTCCTGTATAAGATTCATATAAATAAAAGTAATACTTGATTACCAATCAGAGAAGATGCGGTTAAAAATATCATCTGTAATGGATCGCACCATTTCATCCAGTAAAGCTCCTTCTGCCTGTTGCAGTGAGAGGTTTGCAGAATAATCAAAACTGCGACTCACATCAAATTCTTCTGTTTCATTTTTTTGTGTTCTTCGCCAAACCATATGCAGGGTTACGGTTAATCGGTTGGTGGTGGCCTGTTGGGCACTTACACCTACGGTTAAACCTGCATCATAAGTAGTGATGGTTCCATTGATCACATAATCGGCATTATCATCATTGGTTCTCGACAAACGTGTATTGCCGATAATTTTCTGCTGGATCTTATCCGTAAACTTCTGTGCCACCTGTGGATTTATGTACCTCGCTTTGTTCTGAATAAATCCTACTTTAACCGTCTTTACTTCAGCCGGAATAGTGGCCCCGTTAAATTTATAAATACCACACCCCGCAAACAGCCACAAACAGCCTATCATCATCACACTAAAACGCAATGATCTATCAAACCTCCTCAATGAAAAATGTATCCCCATGGTAAACAATTAAAAAACATTTTCAAATTTTCAAATTCCTACTCATCAATATCATACTCCTTCAATTTTCTGTATAAAGTTCTCTCACTAATGCCTAAATCCAAAGAAGCATCGCGGCGTTTGCCTTTGTGTTTCTTTAATGCTTTTACGATCAGTTCTTTTTCTTTATCCATGATGTTCAACGATTCTTCCACTTCTTCGTGCTGGTGAATATCATTGTCGTGCAAGAGAACAGGTTGTGAGCCGGTTGGTAAAAAGCTTTGCTGGTTATTATTTACCGGTTGTGAAACGGTATTGTTATTTGCCATCTGCTGATTATCGCCATTGCTGTGAAAATCGTTTAGCAAAGAGTCTCTGGTAAAGTTAGCGGCAGTTCCGGCTAAAGAAGGGTTCTGCAATATTTCGAGGAACATCTTCTTTAGTTCTGTCACATCTTTTTTCATATCAAAAAAGAGCTTATACAGAATTTCTCTTTCATTGGCAAACTCACCGGCCGGATGCTGGCCAGACAATACCGGTAAACGGTTGCCTGTGCCTGCCGGTAAGAACTTACGCATTTCAGTACCATTCACCTGGTTATTGGTACTTAACACTGAGATCTGTTCTGCAATATTCTTTAACTCACGCACATTACCCTGCCAGCCATGGTTAATTAACAGGTTTTTGGCTTCATCATCTAACTGAACGGGAGTGGTTTTATAGCGCTCCGCAAAATCAACCACAAACTTTCTGAAGAGCAATAAAATATCTTCTTTTCTGTCGCGCAGCGATGGAACGCGGATAGGAACGGTGCTTAAACGATAATACAGATCTTCACGAAAACGCCCTTTCTGGGTAAACTCCAGCAGTTCACGATTGGTAGCCGCAATCACACGCACATCCGTTTTCTGTACTTTGGATGACCCCACACGAATAAATTCCCCTGTCTCCAAAACACGCAGTAACCGGGCCTGTGTACCCAGCGGCATTTCACCAATTTCATCCATGAAAATAGTACCACCACTTACTGTTTCGAAATATCCTTTACGGCTGTCAACGGCACCGGTAAAGGCGCCTTTCTCATGACCAAACAATTCAGAATCGATTGTGCCTTCGGGAATGGCACCACAGTTAACTGCAATAAAGGGATTATGCTTGCGCGATGAGAGTGCATGAATGATCTGCGAGAATACTTCTTTACCCACACCACTTTCTCCCACGATCAATACGGTAAGATCTGTTGCGGCTACCTGTACGGCTGTATTCAATGCATGGTTTAATGCAGGTGAGTTGCCGATGATGCCGAAACGGTTTTTTATACTTTGTAAATCCATTACCTTTTAATTAGAAATTAATAATTAGGAATTAATAATTATTAATTGATTTTTTGAGCTTATTGTTTATTCTTCGTCGTTCGTATTTAAAACCTTCACATCCTGAATTTCTATTAAGGCGTAAGCAATAAAAGCACCTGCTGCTGCAATGCCTGAACCCCAATGAGATTTTGTAAACGCATCGAAACCTGCAATGAAACCGAAAAGTAAAATCAGGTATTTTATCTGCACTTTCATTGGATATTCATTTTATTGTTTGTCAACAATTTTACCTAATAATGTTCCTGCAGTACAGGAATGAATAAATACATCTATATAATCACCTTTATTTAAATTGTAATTTTCTTTTGGAAAAATGACCACTTTATTATGATCGGTTCTTCCATGCCAATCGGTATCACTTTTTTTGGAGTTAGCTTCAATCAATACTTTAAATGTTTTGTTCACATCCCGCTGCATACTTTCCAATGAGTGGATGCGGTGTAAAGCGATAATTTCCTGTAACCTTCTTTTCTTTACTTCTTCAGGTATATCATCTTCATACCTTCTTTCTGCAAGTGTGCCGGGTCTTTCGCTGTAGTAGTACATGTAGGCCAGATCGTATTTGCAGTATTCCATCAATGTATAAGACTCTCTATGATCTTCTTCGGTTTCTGTACAAAAGCCGGTGATCATATCCGTACTCAATCCGCAATTGGGTAAAATTTCACGGATGCGGTTTACTTTGGCGATATACCATTCTCTGGTATAGGTTCTGTTCATTAACTGCAAAACCCGGCTGCTGCCGCTTTGCACGGGAAGATGGATATAATTGCAGATATTATCATATCTCGCAATAGTATACAATACTTCATCCGTAATATCTTTTGGATGTGATGTACTGAAGCGTACCCGGAGTAGGGGAGATACCAATGCCACTCTTTCCAGGAGTTTGGCGAATGTGATGGTTTCATCATTTTTCTCATCTATCCAATAATAACTGTCTACGTTCTGTCCTAATAAAGTTACTTCACGGTATCCTGTAGCAAACAATTGTTCCACTTCTACCAAAATAGAATTGGCATCGCGACTTCTTTCCCTACCTCTGGTAAAAGGAACCACGCAAAAACTGCACATATTATTACAACCACGCATGATGGATACAAATGCACAAACCCCGTTACTGTCTAAACGGATCGGGGCAATATCTCCATAAGTTTCATCCCTGCTTAATAAAACATTCACCGCTTTCTGCCCGGTTTCGGCTTCTTCTATTAATGAAGGTAAACTTCTGTAAGCATCCGGGCCAACTACCAGATCAACCAGTTTTTCTTCTTCCAGTAATTGCGCTTTTAGTCTTTCAGCCATACACCCCAGCATACCAATCAGCATACCTGGTTTTTTCTTTTTGAGAGATCTGAATTCAGTCAATCTTTTCCTAACCGTCATTTCGGCTTTTTCGCGGATGGAACAGGTATTGATCAGTATGAGATCTGCTTCATCGGGAAGCTTGGTGGCTCCAAATCCTTCACCATTTAAAATAGAAGCAACCACTTCACTATCTGCAAAATTCATGGCGCAACCATAACTTTCTATATAAAAGCGTTTTTTGAAATTCGCATTTTCATTCATAAGGGGATTAAAGGCTTCGCCCTGTCGACTTTCATCGTGCACTTTACCTTCTAACTCCATCATTTCCATTCTTAACACAATTTAGGCGGTAAAAATACGGAAAATGAGCTGTTAATGTCAGAATGGCAGCATCCCTTTTTTTATAATAACCGATAACCTTTAGATTTGCTTAAAATTTTTTACAGGAATGAAGAAACCCGTTGTACTTATTGGGGTATTGTTTTGTATGTTGGCAGCATCTGCACAGGATATTGCCATTAACCGTTTTCGCAATGAAACACAGAGAAGCATCAAAAAAGATGCAGATACCAGTAAATGGAACTGGAAAAGAGGGGGTTTATTCAGTTTTAATCTTTCACAGGGTTCCTTAAGCAACTGGGCATCCGGGGGCGATAATTTTTCCCTCATTGCCAATGGTTATTTCAATTATTTTTTCTTTTACCGAAAGGGCAGACATAGCTGGGATAATAATATAGATGTGAACCTTGGCTACATTCAAACCACCAGTATAGGAAGTCGCAAAAATGATGACCGTTTTGATTACCTGAGTAAATACGGGTATAAAATGGATACCGTGGGAAGATGGTATCTGACCACACTTTTCAATTTCCGTTCCCAGTTTTTTGACGGCTACACTTATTCCAACAATGTGGGAGATTTTTCATCTTCTTTTTTGTCGCCGGCATACCTGATCGCCTCTTTGGGGTTTGATTATAAGCAGGGGCCAAATCTATCTATATTCATGTCGCCACTCACTTCCCGATATACCATTTTAGCGAATAACCGATTGGCGCAAAAGGGAGGGTATGGCGTGAAGCCGGGTGAGCATATATTGAAAGAAATTGGTGCTTTTGCAACAGTTAACTATAATAATACCATCGCAAAAAATATTACCTATAAGGGAAGGATGGATCTGTTCTCCAACTATGAGAATCAGGCACAGAATGTGGATTTTTTTATGACCAACCTGTTTTCATTTAAGATCAGTCGTTTCTTTTCTGCCACATATGGGTTGGATATGATTTATGATGATAATATACGTTTGTTTGGCCCTACCAATTCATCTCCGGCATTGCAAACCAAAAGCCTGATTGGTATTGGCTTTCTGAAACCATTGAATGTGAGAAAATCCAGCTTTAATTAAGCGATCACTTTTAACAGGTGTTTGATCTTATTGGCTTTGTAAGTAAGGTCCTGGTAATCTTTGTGAATTATGGTTACATGCCCCATTTTTCTGCCCGGTTTGGTTTGTGTTTTTCCGTAGAGATGAACAAATACATTGTCCATTGATAGTATTTCTTCGAGCCCTTCGTATTTAGCGTTACCGGAATAACCATCTGCTCCTAAAATATTCACAATAGCAGAGGGAAGAATCGCATCGGTATTACCTAATGGGAAGCCGAGCATGATACGCCAGAGCATATCGTACTGACTGGAATAATTGGCTTCAATGGTATGATGCCCGCTGTTATGAACGCGGGGCGCTGTTTCGTTTACCAGCACTTCGTCATTAATATCAACAAATAATTCAATGGCAAAAAGGCCGGGACTTTTTAATTCTTTCACCACACGAACCGCGATAGCTTCTGCTTTCCATAAAATTTGTTCAGGAAGAATGGCAGGGCTGAGCTGGTAATCCAACAGGTTCCAAACAGGATCAAAAATCATTTCGGCGGGGGGGTAGATAGCCGTTTCGCCTTTATCGTTCATCGCAACAATTATGGCGATCTCTTTTTTGATCTTTACTTTTTTTTCCAGTACAGCATGTGTATCAAATCCTTTTTCAATATCCTGAGGAGTATCAATTACGGTAACTCCTTTTCCATCATAACCGCCTTGTCCGATCTTATGAACAGCCGGTAAAAAATCAATATGTTTCTGAAGATCTTGCAGTGATTCTGTGATCACAAACTCTGAAGTAGGAATTTGATGAGTTTGATAAAATTCTTTCTGAACCACTTTGTTTTTAATGGTTCGAATGGCAGCTGGTTTGGGAAACACTTTCACGCCTTGCAGCTCCAGTTTCTCCAATGCATCAACATTAACCGATTCAATTTCAATGGTTATGGCATCTAAACCTTTACCAAAATTGTAAACCGTTTCAAAGTCGGTAATATCTCCTTTGGTAAAATGATGACAGAGATGTGCTGCCGGACAATTATCATCATTCTCCAGAACAAAGGTTTCAACCACATAATTTGCAGCCGCCTGCAATAACATTCTGCCCAATTGACCACCGCCTAGAATTCCTACTTTCATATGCTAGATTAATAGGTGGCGAAGATAGTATAGGAGTTTGTGGTTTGGGGTTTGAGGTTTGGAGTTTTTTTAAAATTACAACCCCAAACATCAAACCCCAAACTCCAAACTTTTGTATAGATTTGTCCCGATGATTCCCGATTATCCCCATAAATTATTCGGCGACAAGCGATTCTGTTATTGTTTGCTGATGGAAGCCCTTGCCATGCGTGATGCAAATGCATAATGCTTAACGCACAATGCTCAAAGCTAAAGGCTGATTGCTGAAAGCTCAATTCCAATCATTTCAAATTCATTTATGGAAACCGTTGTATCCAATACTACCGCGCAGAATATTGTGCAGGATTTTCTTCCTTTGCAGGGAACCGATTATGTTGAATTTTATGTAGGCAATGCCAAACAGGCGGCGCATTTTTATAAAACCGCTTTTGGCTTTCAAAGTCTGGCTTATGCAGGGCCTGAAACCGGAATGAAAGACCGGGCCAGTTATGCTGTTCGTCAGAACAAACTCACTTTTGTATTTACTACTCCCTTAAGAAGCGGTAATACAATGGCCGATCATGTTTACCAACACGGCGATGGCGTTAAAATGCTGGCGCTAAAAGTAGACAATGCAACAGATGCCTGGCAGCAAACCACAGGAAGGGGAGCGAAGAGTTATTCAGAACCCGTTAGTATGAAGGATGATTTTGGTGAATTGATAATGAGCGGCATTCACACTTATGGAGAAACCATTCACCTTTTTATTGAACGTAAGAATTATAATGGAGTTTTTATGCCCGGTTACAGAAAATGGGAAAGCCATTACAATCCATCAGAAACCGGTTTGTTATATGTGGATCATTGTGTAGGTAATGTGGGCTGGAACCAAATGAACCCGTGGGTAAAATTTTATGAAGAAGTAATGGGATTCCGCAATATTCTTACGTTTGATGACAATGATATTTCCACCGAATATTCGGCCCTGATGAGTAAAGTAATGAGTAACGGAAACGGCTTTGTAAAATTCCCCATTAATGAACCCGCCGAAGGCAAAAAGAAATCGCAGGTAGAAGAATACCTCGATTATTATGATGGGGAAGGATGTCAGCACGTTGCATTGGCTACTAATAATATTGTACAAACTGTTACCGATCTGCAAAACCGGGGTATTGAGTTTTTAAAAGTGCCCACATCCTATTATGATGAATTGATTGACCGTGTTGGCCAGATTGAGGAAGATATCAATCCGTTAAAGGAACTTGGTATCCTTGTTGACAGAGATGAGGAAGGATACCTGTTACAAATTTTTACAAAACCTGTAGAAGACCGCCCCACACTGTTTTTCGAGATCATACAGCGCAAAGGTGCCAAAAGTTTTGGCAAAGGCAATTTTAAAGCCTTATTCGAAGCCATTGAAAGAGAGCAGGAGTTAAGGGGGAATTTGTAGAGGGGTTCATTGAGTATGGTTCATAGTTTATGGTAAGTGAAAGTATTTGTGGAAAGATTAACCCGCCATAAACCATGAACTATAAGCACGTTACTATGCAATTTTAAGCTTTGTACAACGTTAAATACAGAAGTAATCGTTCAGCATGTTGTCTCAAAGCTTATTTTTGAAACTATGAAGCGTTTAACCGGGATATTCGTTTTATGGATCTTGGCTCTGCAGGTTGGGGCACAATCTTCTTTTATTGCTGCGCAAAAGCAATATCCCAAAGTGGTGAGTGCAATCAAATCGAAAGAAGATTCTCTTAAAAAACAACTGGCGGCCATGCATATTTCCTGGCCATTGAAACAGATTTATGTTAGAAGCTTTAAATATGACAGTCAGTTAGAAGTTTGGGTACGTAATCAAAGTAATGAACCGTTTAAATTATTCAAGACCTATAAAGTTTGTGCATTATCCGGTGCACTTGGCCCTAAAAGAATAGAAGGCGATTACCAGGTGCCGGAAGGTTTTTATTATATCAATCAATTCAATCCCAAAAGCAATTATCATATGGCATTGGGTTTGAATTATCCCAACGCTTCTGATCAGTTACTAAGTGATTCTCTTAAGCCCGGAAACGATATTTATATTCATGGAAGTTGTGTAACCGTAGGCTGTATCCCTATTCAAAATAACCAGATAGAAGAATTGTATTTACTGGCTTCATATGCACATGACCAGGGACAGGATTTTATTCCCGTTCATATTTTCCCAATCCGGTATAATATAGAAAAAAGCAAGGAAGTGCTGATCAAAGCAACCAAGGACGATGCTGCCTATCAGCATTTTACCGCCAGGCTAAAAGAAGTGTTCGATTATTTTGAACTGAATAAAAAATTGCCGCTGATCTCCATTAATAAGAAAGGGGAATACATTGCGCTTTAGCGAATTAGAAATTAAGAATTAGGAATTAAAAATTTATAAACCGCATACCCGTATGTTATCACCGGCGAGATACGGTTGGGTTGGAAGATTGTATAAATAATCTGCGAATCTGCGGTTATTATATTTCACCGTTGCTCATTCACTACTCACTATATAACACCTGAACCGTTTCTTTCGTCCGTTGTGTTAATACGATGTTTTTTCCTTTTGTAAGCTCTTCAAAAACAGTAACATTGTAATGGCGGATTGTTAAGAGGTTTAATTCTTTTTCTAGTTGAACATCAAATAAGGTACTGGCTTCGGCTGCGAGGTTGTCAATTTTATCTGCACGGTAATCAAGGCATACCTGAACGTTGATGGCGCCGGTTTGTATCAGATTGGGGCGAACTTTATGTTTGCTGAATAGTTGGTATAGTTTACTCATGGGTTCTTCTCCCACAAAAGAAAAATCCTGGCTGTTCAAATGTAATAATGCCTGGTTTTGTTTGATCACAATAATAGGGGGAAGGTCTTTACTGTTTTTTTTATGAATAACGGTACCCGGTAATGAAGGATCTAAAAAACATTTTACATGCAGCGGTATGTTTTTGTTTTGTAAAGGTTTGATCGTTTTAGGATGGATCACCTGTGCCCCATAATACGCCATCTCTATCACTTCGGTAAAGCTGAGTTCTGAGATCAGTTGCGCATCGGGAAACAGTTTTGGGTCGGCATTCATTACTCCTTCTACATCTTTCCAGATGCTAAGGCTTTCTGCATTGAGAATATTGGCAAAAACGGCTGCCGTATAATCACTTCCTTCACGGCCCAGTGTGGTGCTTTCGTTATCATCTGTACAGCCGATAAAACCCTGTGTGACAAAGATGTTTGAATGGTTGTTCAGCATCGTTATTCTTTCTGAAGTGATTGTCCAGTCAATATTGGCATCCCTGAAAGTATTATCGGTTCTGATCAGGTCGCGAACATCCATCCATTCATTTATGATACCTGCTTCATTCAAATAATGACTGATGATACAGGTACTCAACAATTCACCTATACAAACTACCTGATCATAATAATAATCAAATTCGCGAACGGGTTTATCGTGCAATAACCATTCAACTTCCGTGAAGAAATCTGTGAGTTGAGCAAGGCATTCGTTGAATTTTGTAACCAGCAAATATTTAGAAATGGTGAGATGGTGTTGTTTAACCACATCAAACAAACGCAAAGCTTCTTCTTTATTACCGGCAAAAAATGATTCGGCTACTTTTTCCAATCCGTTGGTGGTTTTCCCCATCGCCGAAATGATGATTACCAAAGGTTCTTTCTCAAATAATTTCACAATGCCTGCCAGATTCTGTATCCTTTCCACATTGTTAACACTGGCGCCGCCGAATTTGAATACTTTCATTGCTTCTTGCTGGTTTCTTTCGCGCAAAACTAGGGTAAATATGGCTATTAGCTAATCAGCAACTGTCAATACCTGTCTGGTTGTTCTTGCTGGTACGGTTGTTGTTTATACCAACGTATGAAACAATACCTCAAATCAAATCCAATTGTAACCCTTTTAACTTTTTTAACCCTATTCTCTTCCCCAATACTTATCGCCTGCAGCCCCGGTATCTCAAATACAATTGCAACAAAGTCAACTGAACCTGTAGCCGTAAATAGCATGGAAAAAGACATCCTGGGCCTTATCAACCAACATCGACGCTCACTTGGATTAGCTTCTTTGCAAACTGTATCAGTTGCATCTCAACAGGCGTATACACATAGCAGAAATATGGCTTTACGAAAAACCGGTTTTGGCCATGAAGGTTTTGAAACAAGAATGGCCGTTGTTGGAAAAACGGAAGGATGGATCGTGGCATCTGCCGAAAATGTAGCGTATGGGCAATTATCTGCTGAGGCTGTTGTAAAAGGATGGCTTAACAGCCCCGGACATAAAAAAAATATCGAAGGCAATTATGCATTTACCGGAATTGGTGTGTACCCGGATAAAAGTGGGAACCTCTTTTTTACACAGATCTTCTTCAGAAAATCATAAATCTAAACTGTGTAATTTATACATGGTTCCTCATAAAATTTATCTGCAGGATTACACGGCACTCGTTAACTTTATCTAAACGATTATGCTATGAATGTGAACAGGAAGATCTTAACGTTAGATGAATTTACGTTAACACAGCTAAGGCAATTTCCTTCAGCCACCGGAGAGCTGAGTAGGTTGCTGCGCGACCTTGCACTTGCCTCCAAAAGAGTGAATGTAGAAGTAAATAAGGCCGGCTTGGTTGATATTTTAGGTGATTATGGCACGGTAAACGTACAGGGTGAAGATGTAAAGAAGCTTGACATTTTTGCCAACAACCAGTTTATGGGTGTTCTGAAACACGGTATCAGCTGTGCAGGTATTGGCAGCGAAGAAATGGATGATTTTGTGGTGTTTGATGATGAAGTTAGTAACAACAGCAAATACGTAGTTCTTTTCGATCCCCTGGATGGTAGTGGTAATATTGATGTAAACGTTTCTATCGGTACTATTTTCAGCGTTTACAAAAGGGTAAGCGAACTGGGAAAGCCTTGCACAAAAGAAGATTTTTTACAACCCGGAAATAAACAGGTTGCTGCCGGATATATGGTATATGGATCAAGCACCATGATGGTATATGCAACCAGAAGAGGTGTAAACGGATTTACGTTGGATCCCTCTATTGGCGAATTTACTTTGAGCCATCCGGACATCAAATGTCCTGAAACAGGGAAATTTTACTCTGTAAACCATGGCAACTTTTTTCAGTATGATGAAAAAGTTCGTGAATACATCAATGGATGCCAGCGCAAGACAAAAGAAACAGGTGGCCCTTATACACAACGCTATATTGGAAGTATGGTAGCCGATGTACACAGAAATTTGATCAAAGGCGGCATATTTATGTATCCCGGAACATTGGATAAACCCAAAGGAAAACTGAGGTTGTTATATGAAGCAAATCCATTTGCATTTATAGTAGAAGTAGCCGGAGGATTGGCCACTAATGGCGTTCAAAGAATTCTGGACATACAACCTACAGAATTACACCAGCGTACAGCCCTGTTTATTGGCAGTAAAAAAATGATGGAAGAACTGGCATCAATCACCAACTCATAAAACCAATTGAATGAAGTTTTCTTTTCTGGTAACACTGTGTTTTCTTTTGATCGGACAATTTGCAAATGCACAAAGACTGCTTGACCCCAAGGGAATGAATTATGTGATTACTGCCAAACCCAATAATATCATTTACAGGGATACCTTATATTCCGGAAGAAAACAATTTGAGGGTTTATTTTATCGTACGATGGATCCCCAATTGATCAAACTGCTTGAAAAACACCAATCCAATAAAGTAGCGGGGCAGATACTTGGATTTGTGGGAACGATTGGTACTATCATAGGAATCAGGAAATTGTCGGGCGATAATGCCGATAAGGGTTTGGGCTGGGCATTGATCGGTGGCGGACTTGCTACAAGTTTAACCGGGGGATATCTGACATTAATGGGCCAGAAAAATATGCAAATGGCTGTAAATTTGTTTAATCAAAAACACCGACCGTCAGCAGCTTTAGGTATTGGTGTTGCCGGTAATGCTGCCGGACTGGTTTATAAATTCTAAACATGGGAAAAACGATCATAGAAGTAAAGAATCTGCATAAAAAATATGGAGATTTTGAAGCGGTAAAAGGCATCAGCTTTGATGTATATGAAGGTGAGATCTTTGGCTTATTAGGCCCGAATGGAGCGGGTAAATCAACTACACTTGAGATCATAGAAACACTTCGTGATAAAACAAGTGGAGAGGTTTTTGTGGATGGAATGAATTTGGATACATCACCCAATGAGATCAAAAAGATCATTGGGGTGCAGTTGCAGACATCAGGATATTATCCATCCTTAAATCTGGTAGAACTGATCACTTTATTCTCGGGATTGTACAATGAAGACGTAGATCCTTTGGCATTACTGGATAAAGTAAATCTGCGCGATAAAGCCAAAGCCAAATTCAAAGAGATGAGTGGCGGACAAAAACAACGATTCTCTATTGCCACCACCTTGATCAATAAACCCAAAATCATTTTTCTGGATGAACCAACTACCGGACTTGATCCGCAGGCAAGAAGAAATTTGTGGGACCTGATCCGGGAAATCAGAAACAGCGGAACCACGGTTGTGATTACCACACATTATATGGATGAAGCAGAAGTTTTGTGCGACAGGGTAGCGATCATTGACAGTGGCAAAATCATCGCATTGAATTCTCCGGATCATCTGGTAGATGAACTGGTGGCAAGTGGGTTTGAAAAACCCAAAGAAGTAAAGCAGGCCAATTTGGAAGATGTGTTTATTAATTTGACAGGAAGAGAATTGAGAGAAGAATAATAGAATTATAATTTTTTGATGGGTATGATCTGGTGACTGAGAATTGATTTTTTATAAAATAATATAACTGCGTTATGACAAACGATCCGCGTTATCCTATTGGTAAATATGAACCCCAGCCTTTTTCCGCAGAGCAAAAAGAAAAATGGTTACTGGATATTAAATTCCTGCCGGAAGAACTGGAGCGATCATTATTGAATTTAGATGCAGATCAGTTGCATACACCCTACAGGGAAGAAGGTTGGACGGTACAACAATTGGTACACCATGTGGCAGACAGCCATATGAATGCCTATATCAGATTCAAGTTGGGTTTAACAGAATCTAATCCAACAATTAAGCCTTATGAAGAAAAGGAGTGGGCCTTACTGGCAGATAATGAAACTGTGCCCATCAATGTTTCCATCACTTTATTACATGCTTTACACCAGCGTTGGTATATGGCTATTAAAGACCTTTCAGATAAAGATTTTGCGAAAACCGTTGTTCATCCGGAGCAGGGAAGGCAAATGACATTGTGGTTCTTATTAGGTCTTTATGCCTGGCATGGTAAACATCATACGGCACACATCAATGTATTGAGAGAAAACAAAGGGTGGTAATGGAAAGAGACATGACATGGAAGCTGATCTCTTCCCAAAAATTATACAGTGAAACATGGATGAATATCAGGATCGATACCTGTGAGAAACCGGATGGTACTGTTGTTACGCCGTACTATGTTTACGAATTTCCTGAATGGGTGGCAGCTCTTGCCATCACCAAAGATGGCAAAGTAATTCTTGAAAGACAATACCGTCATGCATTAGGTAAGACGGGGTATGAGATTCCCGGAGGATGTGTGGATAAGACCGATGCAAACTTTGAAACAGCCATAGCGCGCGAATTATTGGAGGAAACCGGTTATCGTTTTGATAAAATTGAATACCTGGGAGATACTTCCAGTAATCCTTCTACCAATACCAATCTCATGCATATGTTTCTGGCTACTGGTGGCGAACTTGTAAAGGAACAGGAATTGGATGCCGGAGAAGATATAGAACTCTTATTGGTAACGTTGGATGAATTTATAGAAATGTTCAAGAACGATCAATTTCTACAATCCATGCATGTGGCAGTGATCTTCAAAGCCCTTGAAAAATTGGGAAGGATTAAGATTTCATAAATGGTCTGGTAATTATGTTGCCACAGATGCACAGATTTTCACAGATTTTTTTCTGTGTTAATCTGTGCATCTGTGGCAAAAACTATTCAATCACTTATGTAAAAAAATCATACCAAAAATCCGCGAAATCAGCGCTCTACTTCCCCCACCAAAAACACACTCCCACAAACCAAAACGAGATCATCTTTATGTGAATGGCTCAATACATCTTGCAATGCAATATTTACCTCAGCAAATGAATTGCCTTTCAAACCAAAGCCTTCAGCCTTCCGCCTTAAGCTTTCAGCATCCAACGCTCTTGGTATTTGAGCTTGTGTAAAATAATAACTAGCTTGTTGTGGAAGTAATTTCAATACTTCATCAATTTCTTTGTCTTTTACCATTCCCACTACAATATGCAGATGATTGTAATTACTAAGTTCCAATTGTTTTTTCACTTCCCTTATGCCATCCACATTATGTGCAACATCCAATATTACTGCCGGGTTTTGGTGTATCAATTCCCATCTTCCATGTAAGCCGGTTAATCTTTTTACATGCGGTAATGCTTTTTGAATTGTTGCGGTATCTGTTTTCCAGCCCTGTAATTCCAATTGATGTGCAGCTTCTAAAACAGTGAGTAAATTTTTTGTTTGATAGATGCCGGGAAGGTCTAATTGATAGGTTTGATGTTCATCATTTTGGTTGGTCACTACATCAACACTCAATTGATGATGCTCATACTTCCAATCCGCCACATATCTTTTTTCCTGAGCATAGGCAAGTTGATTTTGTTCTGCCTTTCCTTCAAAAACAGGTTTTGTTTCAGGGATCACTTCTCCAATCACAACCGGGATTCCTTTTTTTATAATTCCTGCTTTTTCAAATGCAATCTTTTCCAGTGTATCACCCAACATATTCATATGATCCCATCCGATATTGGTGATGATGCTTAATTCGGGAGTGATGATATTGGTACTGTCGAAACGCCCGCCCAGTCCAACTTCTATCACTGCAATATCCACCTGTTGTTGGGCAAAATAATCAAAAGCCATCGCTACCGTGATCTCAAAGAAGGAGGGCTCTATTTCATCGATTAATGGCTGAATACGACGCGTAAAATCAACCACAAAATCTTCCTCACACCATTCGCCGTTTATTTTTATCCGTTCCCTAAAATCTTTTAGGTGAGGAGAAGTGTATAATCCTGTTTTATAACCGGCCGTTTGTAAAACCGCAGCCAACATATGACTGGTAGATCCCTTGCCATTGGTGCCGGCAATATGTATGGATTTGAATGTATTCTGCGGATTGCCCAATGCTTCACATAAACGAATAGTATTGGTAAGGTCTTTCTTAAATGCCGCAGCACCAATTCTGCTAAACATGGGCAGTTTGGTAAACAGATAATTGATAGTTTCGGGATAGTTCATAATCTGTTGCAAATTATGCAACAATCAGGATTTTAAACGTAGGTGTATGATATATTCTAAAACCCAATAAGTATTCTTTCAATCAAGAACTAATGAAGGGATTTTTTATATGATGAATAATAATGTTGATCGCTTCATTTTGCATTAAAGCACATCAGAATTTTCTTCCAATTGTTGAATGGTTTTCTTTGCTGCCGCTAACCGTATTTTTTTATTCTTCTCCACCATAATATTAGTGATCCATTTTTCAAGTTTGTGATGTAACGGTATAAGCAAAGCGCCGATAGCGATTAATACACCCAGCATTAAAATGGGTGAATCATTTGTTAAATGGGCAAGGTAGGGATGGATCAAAAGATTGATGAACTCAAATACAGCTAGCAGTTCAAGCACACTAAAAAACTCAATGAATTTAGTTTTTACAATGATGCTGCGACTCAGGGCAAAAAACAATATGATCATAGTTATCAAACCAATTGCAATGGCGGCATATTGAAGATTATGTTGTCTTTCTTCTTTGGCTTTTAATTCCGCTGCCGCAATTTCGGACTGCCTGTTTTTTTCGTCAAAAGCAAGGCTGTAGAGTTGATTGATCCGTTGTTGTTTAAATAAAGTGTCCTTAAGTACCGTGGCTAACTCAAGGTAAAAGAAGGCGCTATCTTTGTTTCCATTATTTTTGTAATAAAGGGATAGAAAATTACTGGCGTTTAGTAGTTTATCCGAAAATCCTCCGGATTTACTAATTTTGAATGCCTGATTGGCATAAAAAAGTGTTGAATCCTTTTTTCCTTCCAGCTGAAATAAATCAGCCATATTTAAAAACGTACCACTTAATCCACGAAAATTATCAGACTGCTTTGAACAAAGAATACTCAGTCGGTAATATTCCATCGCAAGTTTCTTCTGTCCGGTCTCTGAAGATATTCCACCCATTACAGATAAAATACTTGCTTGGGCTAGTAGTGCATTGTTTTTATTGGCTATTTCATATCCTTGCTGGGTATAGAATCTTGCAGAATCATATTGTTTTAATCGCAAATAGGTGTCGCCAAGATTAAGAAATATGAAAGGATTTTTATTATTTAATTCTGAGTCTATTTTTTTTGCTTGTGATAAATAGGCGATTGCCTCATGATAATCCTCCAGTTCTTTGTAAATGATGCCTAATTGCAAAAGATCAACTTGCATACCTTCCTTGTTATCCATTTTTTCATTTATCTTCAATCCCAGCAAAATCGCTTCCATTGCTTTGGGTCTGTTTCCAATGATACGATAAGCATTTCCCATCAAATGATAGGCGGATGCTTCTCCCTTACTGTATCCTATGCGTTTTGAAAGTGTTAATGCTTCTTCTGCAAGGCGTAAAGACGTATCGGGTTTAACAGCTCTATTTGCCTGGCCGAGGTCTACCAGTTGAATTACCCGATTTGTATCCTGCTTTCCCTTTTGTAATAAGATTTTAAGGCTATCCTTTGTATTTATTTGTGCATCGGTATGTTTTGTGAATAGGCAGATAAAAAGAAAAAGCGTTATATATTTCATGAACAGTCAATTAATGTATTCTACCTAGGTCGATTGTCGCATGAAATATACGAATAGTTATTAATTCTATGTATGAATAAACTGTTGCTGTAAGATGATATATAACAATGATTATCCGCGAAGCTTGAAATTGAAAACAAGGGTTCCGGTTTGTTCTTCAGTATTACCTGCATTCAGTTTTAAACCACGGGCTTTGCGAAGGGCGATATCGCGGATGGCCTGATTGGTAGTAGTAGTTCCGCGTTGGTTTACAACAGCCATAGTTACATTACCGGCTTTATCAACCGTAATATCTACAGCTACTTTTGCGTTTTCATTAAATTCATCTTCAAAAGAAGGAAGCTTGGTAATTCTTCTTCCATCCAAACCGCTTCTGATACTTACACCACCGGTTCCTCCATTGCCGCCGTTTCCACTGGCTGCATTGCCTTTGTAACTGTCTGAATTGGGGTTGCCATTCGGATTACCCTGATCTCCCTTACCACCTGCAATTCCCTGGTCTTTTACGCCATTATAGCTATCGGCACGGTTACCGCTGGTTGTAGTACTTGTACCGCCTTTAAAAACAGCTTTTGGTTTAGGTGGGGCAGGTGTGGGATTAGTAACGGTTGTTGTATTGATCTTTTTTGTTTTTTCAGCAGGTGCTGTAACCGGTTTGGTTGCAGGTTTAGTGGTTTTGTTTACAGCCGGTGCATCGCCATCGGCATATTCATCAGTATTGATCTTTGGCTGATCTGCAGGTTGCTGCGCGGCTTTGGGTGGCGCACTTTTTACATCCTCCGTAGCAGAAGGCTCGCCAGGTATCTGAGGAGGAACATCACCCAAACCTGTTTCACTGTTGCCGAGGTTTACTTCAATCCCTTCTCCAAATGTTGGTGGAGGAATCTGCGGTAATGTCCACTGCAGAAAAAAGAACAGCATAAACAGCAATGCACAGATCAAAGCCGTGTATGTGGATGCTTTAATATTCTTCTCTCTTTCAAATGTAGCCGACATGGACTGATAATTGGTCATATCAAATGTACCTATATGGTTGATGGTAATAGAGAATGTTGAAAATTACATTCTTATCGGTTGGGTAATCCACTTTGGGGTATAAAGAAAGGTTAAGGTTGGGGGTGGTTAAAGTAGTTAAAAGGGGTAAATATGGTAAATATGGTAATTGGGTAATTAGATAAACGGAATAGAATAAGCAGATCTTATTGTTAATGGGATTGATTAGTAAAAACTGATAAATATTCCCATTTTAACCCCTTTTAACACCATTTAACTTCTTTAACCCAATTTAACCACTCTACACTACCTAAAAAACGCATCATACCCAAACCTTAACAAAGTAGCCGTAATCACCACTAAAAAGAAGATCCGGATGAATTGATTGCCTTTGGCGATGGCGAGCTTTGCACCAATCATTCCGCCAAGTCCGTTACAGATGGCCATGGGGATGGCTATTTTCCAAAGAATAGTTCCTTTTAAGAGAAAAAGCAGGATAGATCCGAAATTGGTTGACAGGTTAACCAGCTTGGCATTGGCACTGGCATGTAAAAAATCGAATCCCAATAAACTGATGAAGGCCAATACCAGAAAACTTCCGGCGCCAGGGCCAATAAATCCATCATAAAAACCAATACCTATGCTGATGAGTAATGCATATAACAATTCCTGTTTGGGAGAGTGGGTTTTATGTGTATGCTGACCAAAATTCTTCTTGCTGTAGGTATAAATAGCCACAAAGATCAATACCACAAAAATAACCGGCTTCATATAGCGGTTGCTCACCATGGTTAAAGCCTCCGATCCTGCAAAAGCAGCCGTAAAAGCGGTAACACACATGATGGCTGCCAAACGTAAATTCAGTTTTACTTTATTCAGGTATTGGATGGTGGCAAAAAAAGTTCCGGTAAATGCGGGGATCTTTAAAGAACCGATCACGGTGGCTACCGGAAATTGCGGAAGTAATACCAGGGAAGCCGGTGTCTGTATCAATCCACCCCCACCCACAATAGCATCCACAAATCCTGCGGAGAAAGCAAAACAGCAAAGTAGTATCAGGGTTAAGGTGGTCATTATGCTGTAATTGTTTTCTTTTTAATGATCGTATTTGCCAATATCAATCCACTGATCACCAATGCGCCGCTGATGATATGTACAGTAGTGATTTTTTCATGCAGGATCAATACTGCTTCAAATGTGCTGAATACCGGAGTAAGATTGCCAAAGAGAACCGTTCTTCCGGCGCCAAGTTTTTGAATGGATACGTTCCAGCTTAAAAAAGAAACGATAGAAGCGCCGGCTCCTAAATATAGTATGGACCCTATCAGAGTATTGTTGAACTGGGGTGGACCGCTTACAAAAAGTTCGATCAAAAACATTGGGAATAACATCATCACACCCATCGCAAAAATCACAAACAGAAAATTGATGGAAGAAATGTCTGTGGGTTTCTTTCTCACCAGTGTGCTGTAGATCGCAAATACAAATCCGCTGGATAAGATCCACAGATCACCTTTTGAAAAATGAAAAGCTGCCAGTACTTCGATACTCCCTTTTGATAAAAGCAATAAAATACCGGAGATACAGATCAACATTCCCAATAAACGAAATCCGGTGATCTTTTCTTTCAAAAAGAGTAATGCAAACAGGGTTGCAAAAATGGGGGAGGACGTGGTTCCGATCAATGCCATATTAATGGCACTGGTATAATGTCCTGAAAAATAGATACAGGTATTGAATAACGTAATACCACATAAGGAAACCCAGAAGAGGTATTTCCAGTTAGCTTTTACAGCAGGGATTTCTTGCCTGAATTTTCTCCATGCCAGTGGTGTTATCAATATGGTAGCCGTTAGCCATCTGAAAAAAGCAAGACTAACCGGACCGATCTGCTTACTCACTCCCTTAGAAATAATAAAATTACCAGACCAGATCAGGGTTGCCAATACAGCAAGGGCAACGCCGGTATAAATATCTTTTGAAGAGTGGGATCGGGTCATCTGATCGGTCTGAATAAATAAGTTGCAAATATAGCCCTGCGGTAAATATGCATCTCATTTCATACTTTATAAAAAGGGTACCTGAACTTAGTTTTATACCTGCTGTCGCTCTTATTGGATATTGAATTATCTTCATAACCCGTAAATAGGCACCATATTAAAATGGTGCAGCCGGCTATATCATGAATTCATTACTCATTGTTGCTATAGGAATTGTAAGTGTACTGGTTTGTATCATATTGTTACGGCTACATGTTGTGATATCCCTGCTTTTTGCGGCACTCATCACCGGCATTTTGTGCTCGCAATATCAGCTGCAACAATTTGCTTTACAAAGTGGCATGACGGAATTGAATGCCACTAATTTTTCACACCAAACAATCGGAGTAAGGTTATCAACTGCATTTGGAAATACAGCTGCTAAAATAGGGTTAGTGGTAGTGTTGGCTTCTATTATTGGATCTGCATTGATCAAAAGTGGCGCCGCAGAGCGCATCATTCGTGGGTTACTGAGAAGAGTGGGCGAAGAAAATGCTGCCATTGCTTTTATATCCGGCAGTTTCGCACTTGCCATTCCCATATTTATTGATATGGTTTACTTTTTAATGATTCCCTTGGTAAAATCTTTAGGTATTCATAATCCGAAAAAATTCAGTCTTTACCTGTGTTGTGGAGTAGGTGGCGGAGTAATGGCTCATGCAATGATTCCACCTACACCCGGACCGTCCTTTGTTGCAAATGAATTGAATGTGAATGTGGGGTTAATGATGGTTATGGGGCTGATCGTAGGCGTTTTCACCATTATTTGCGGATACCTTTATGCCTTATGGGCCAATAAAAAATGGGATCTGCCTATGCGTGATACTGCAGATGTTTCAATTGAGGAACTAAAGCAAAAATCAGAATTAAAGAAAGAATCATTACCGGGATTAGGAATTTCTCTTCTGCCTGTAGTATTACCCATTGTTTTAATAGCAGGTAATACATTGCTAAACCTGTTCCTTAAACAGGGAGTGGCAGAATCGGGTTCCTTTCAAAGTATTTTACTCGCGGTTTTCAAAGTAGTGGGGGATAGTAATATTGCGTTGTTCATTTCTGCATTCTTTGCACTGATGTTGTTGTGGAGGCGATTAAATAATGCAAAAGCATTTCAGAAAATAATTTCCGATGCCATTATCAGTGCTGGTACAATCGTATTGATCATTTCTGCAGGAGGTACTTTTGGGCAGATGTTGCAACAATCAGGTATTGGCATTCAAATAGCAGCAATGGCTACAGGGTATAAAACCTTAATTTTACCACTGGCATTCCTGATAACAGCGGTGGTAAGAACGGCACAAGGTTCAGCAACAGTGGCCATGGTAACCACGATTGGCGTAATGAAAGGGTTTAGTACTGCTGCCATATTGGGGTTCAATCCTGTTTACCTGGCATTGGTGATCGGCTGTGGTTCCAAAGTGTTTTCATGGATGAACGACAGCGCTTTCTGGATCATTACAGAGATGTCTGGTATGAAAGAAAAAGAAACCATACGCTTTTTCTCATTCATGCTCACGATCATGGGACTGGCGGGATTGGTGGCTGTAATTATTTTGTCGAAAATTTTTCCTTTAATTTAAATTGAACAATGAGCAATCATTCAGCTATAGATTTTATCAAAACAAATATTGCAGATAATGTGGGGATTGTTTCTAATCCTTCCGGATTAGAAAAAGGTACCCATCTTTCTAATGGCATTGTTTTAACAGAAGATATTCCGATGGGGCATAAACTGGCATTGGAAGATCTGCAACAGGGTGATCGGGTGATCAGGTACGGACAGATTATCGGATTTACCAAAACCACGATTACAAAAGGCAGTTGGCTGAATGAGCTAAATATTGAAATGCCACAGCCTCCGGAGCTGAAAGATATTACTTACAAAAAATCAGAAACTATTTCACAACCTCCATTGGAGGGGTATACTTTTCAAGGATATAAAAATGCAGATGGTTCTGTGGGTACAAAAAATGTGCTGGCCATTACCGAGAGTGTACAATGTGTAGCCGGAATTGCCAACTATGTAACCCAAAAAATAAAAAAAGAATTATTGCCGCTTTATCCTAATGTAGATGATGTGGTATCACTGGGGCATAGTTATGGCTGCGGTGTGGCTATAGATGTAGCTGCAGCATTGGTACCCATCAGAACCATTAAACACATAGCACAAAATCCAAATTTTGGAGATGAAACAATGATCATTGGATTAGGATGCGAAAAATTGAGACCGGAACGTTTATTGAGAGATGGAGATAGAAATGTGAATGATACTATTCTCTATTTGCAGGATGAAGCTTTTTCAGGATTTGAAGAGATCATTGATGGCATCATGAAAATGGCAGAAGATCATTTGAAAAGATTGAATCAAAAACGCCGTGTAACCTGCCCTGCTTCAGATTTAGTGGTAGGAATGCAATGCGGTGGAAGTGATGCATTCTCCGGTCTTACAGCCAATCCTGCAGCAGGGTTTGCTTCAGATCTAATTGTAAGGGCAGGAGGAACCGTTATGTTCTCTGAAGTAACAGAAGTAAGAGATGCGATTCATTTATTGGTACCCCGAGCTGAAAATGAACAGGTTGCCGAGGCATTAAAAAATGAAATGGCCTGGTACGATGATTATTTATTTAAAGGGCTTGCAGATAGGAGTGCCAACACAACACCGGGCAATAAGAAAGGCGGATTGAGTAACATCGTAGAAAAAGCATTGGGATCGGTAGCTAAATCTGGAACCAGTACCATCGTTGATGTTGTTTCACCGGGAGAAAAAATAAAAAAGAAAGGTTTGAATTTTGTTGCCACACCATCAAGTGATTTTGTATGTGGCACATTACAACTGGCAGCCGGAATGAATGTTCATGTTTTTATGACGGGAAGAGGAACTCCTTATGGATTACCGATGGTTCCTGTGATCAAAGTAAGTTCCAATTCAAAACTGAGCAATCGTTGGTTTGATCTTATCGATTTTGATGCCGGCCCAATTGCATTTGGCACAAAAACCATTGAAGAAATGGGATGGGCACTTTTTCATTTGATCCTCGATGTGGCAAGCGGAACTAAAAAAATAGCAACCGATAAAATTGGCTTGTATAATGATCTGGTATTATTTAATCCCGGCCCATTAACCTAAGAATATAAAGCAATCAAATAAGTAATAAAACCCATTATCAAATGTCATTACCACTATCAAAAATCAGGGCTTCCTTAGAAGACGGCTTATTGTCTTTTCCAATAACAGATCTGAATAAAGAAGGAAATTTTAATCCAGACAGTTATGCAACCCGTCTTGACTGGTTTGTTACTCACAATGTTTCCTCCGTATTTGTAGCAGGAGGAACCGGTGAGTTTTTCTCACTGTCAGAATCAGAATACAGTAAAATTGTTGCGGTTACAGCAGAAACGGTACAGGAAAAAATACCCATGATCTCCAGTATCGGCAGAAGTATTCCGGATGCAATTGCGTATGCAAAAATAGCTGAGAAAGCCGGCATGAATGCCTTATTGCTGATGCCTCCATACCTTACCGAATGCCCCGAAGATGGTACCTATGAGTATGCCAAAACGATCATGAACAACACCAGCCTTCCGGTTATTTATTACAACCGTGCCAATGGTGTTTTATCAAGTAAGTATATTCAAAAACTGGCCGATAACTGCAATAATTTTATTGCATTAAAAGATGGTACCGGAAATATCCAGGAACTCAATGATACCATCAAATCGGTAGGAGATCGTCTTTCCTATATTGGTGGGGTTCCTACGGCAGAAATTATTGCAGAAGCCTATTTATCAATTGGAGTGAATACCTATTCTTCAGCGGTATTCAACTTTGTTCCTGATTTAGCAAACCTGTTTTACAAAAGTTTGCGTGCCGGTAACAAAGAGATCGTTGCCAGAATTATAAAAGAATTTTTTGTCCCATTTGTAAGATTGCGCAGCAAGAAGAATGGGTATGCTGTAAGTTTGATAAAAGCCGGTGCAACTATTATCGGTAGAACTGCGGGTGATGTAAGGGCGCCATTAACAATGCCTACAGCTGAAGAAGTTGCTATACTTGAACAACTGATCCAACGTTCGGAATCTTTATTGGGGTAAGATAAATTCAAAAGACTTCAAGACTTTTTTTGAAACACATAGGGACCTAGGTTAGGAAATAGTTCACACAGCATGTCATTTCTATGTTCCCTTTGTTTTAACCTATGTTACTATGTGTTTCAAAAAAATAATCTGTGAAAATCTGTGAATCTGTGGCGCAAAAAATCAATGTGCAAAATCAATCTCATAATCCCCTTTGATCCTCTCCATCGACGGATTAAAATACCCGAATTTCAATTTAGGAAACTCTTCACCTATCAATTCCATCAATTGCTTAACACCCAGCATTTCGCCGGTTTCATGAACGCCAATTTTGCCCATGTACCAATCCGGATCAATATTAAAATTGCGCCATTGTATCATGTTGAGATCTGTATCAATGATCAGTTTGCGTAATGCTTCATATTCTTCCACACTATCCGTCATACCGGGGAAAACAAAATAGTTAATGCTTGTCCATCCTCCAAAACTGCGAACTACTTTCAGGCTTTCAATAATATCTTCAAACGCATAATTGTTTGGACGATAATACGGTTCATAAATATGTTTTCTTGCAGAATTGGTACTAACACGAATACTGTTCAAACCTGCTTCACACAAGGCTTTTACGGCATCAGGTTTGGAACCGTTGGTATTGATATTGATACTTCCTTTATCGGTATGTTTTCTGATCTCAATGATAGAGTCACGGATGGTTTCCCACATCAGTAAAGGCTCTCCTTCGCATCCCTGTCCAAAACTGATGATCGGGAATGGTGCATTCATCAAATGTGGAACCGTAAACTCAACAATCTCTTCTGCCGATGGTTTGAAAGTAAGACGATCCTGAGTTGATACGATTGTTTCTTCTTCAGGCTGAAATGAAATACATCCCACACAATTGGCATTACAGGCAGGAGAAGTTGGCACCGGACATTCCCATCTTCCCAAAGAAAAATTTCTTGCTGCAGGACAATTATACGTCATGCAACAGTTCTCCATCAAATGCTTAACCAATCTGTTTTCTGAATAGGCTTTTAACAGATGTTCTGCACCGGATTCTATTTTATTATCATCATACCCGGCACATTCCTGGCGAATATCTTTTTCGATACGAACAGCAGGCACATAATTTTTATTATTCAACCAACCCACCGCAGTGTAACAGAACAATGGAAGGGTAGGAGCATCAGGTAATGTTTCGAAAGCAGCAATGTACAAACCGGTATGTGCAGGAGGAATAAATGCTGCAACAGCCCAACCTTTCTCGCACAAACGCATTTCTCCTGTTGTAACGTCGATGCCAATTCCTCTGCGGCCTGGTAATTCGTATAAATTACCGCCATCCGGCAGTTCTATCCATTCGTCTGCAGGAATGGGAAATGCATCCCAGCCTGCACGGCCAGTAGCATAAAGACTTTCATCTTCAAAAATATTTCCGTTACCATCGGAGTATAATAAGAATGGAGATTGTATTATGGGCATGATGGAAAATTCAAAAGTAAAAATTCAAAAGTAAAAAAGCATTCAGCTTTGAGCCTTCAGCATTGAAATGCAAAATTCGTTAAATTCCTGTTCTTCCAAAGCAGAAGTTTGCGATTCGATTTCTTTCTGGATGAGTTTATTGTTGCGGAAATCGATCGTGATCATTCCATCCTTCAATACCACATTGGTAATATCAGACCATGCATAGATTTTTTTTGGGAAGGTATTGAATACAATTTCCACTTCATCAAAAGCTACTTCCTGTGGAAACTTAACCTGTTTTTCTAAAATGGCGGCCAATAAATAAACAAGTGCGATCCATTTGCCTCCGGGCTGATAATACCAGCCGATAGCTGCGGTAAAAATTGCCAGCCTGTAAAAAGGGGCGATCCCTTTTTTTTGTTTTTTGCTAATAAAGAAAACCTGTCCGATTATAGCAATAATCAGAAAAACAAAAAAAACAGACATGGCATTAAATACTGCCATCGATAATGAAAATATAAAAACAGCGATCGCTAAAATGATCATCAACTGACTAACCCTGTCTACCCAACGATAATCGGGTCTTTTGAAAACTATAATAAAATCGTAAACTTTCATGTATTTAGGATGGTTTATTGTTATTCACCATCAGGTTACATAAACGCCATAAAATTCGGGCACCCACGTTACTGTCCCAATCGGTTTGTCCAACACCTATTTCAACCAGATCAAACCCGATCAATGTACGCCCGCTTTTGGCAATTGTTTTGAGGAGATAAAAGATTTCTTCCATATCAAACCCGCCGGCAACAGGGGTTCCGGTATTGGGACAAAGTTTTCTGTCGAGCCCGTCAATATCGAAACTGATGTAAACCTTATCAGGAAACTTGCTTACAATTTCATCAGCGATCTGTTTCCAGGTTTCGCCTTCAAACTGACGTTCTTTGATTTCTTTATCGCGGTATGCAATTACTCTATAATCACTGTTACAGATATAATCCCACTCTTCCTCACAATAATCCCTAACACCCACCTGAACCAATTTTTTCAGGGAAGGAATTTCATTAAGTGCATTATACATTACTGAAGCATGCGAATAGGTGAAAAGCTCGTAAGATTTTCTTAGGTCACAATGTGCATCAATTTGCAGAACGCCAAATTCTCCGTGTTTTTCTGCCAATGCTTTCATAAAACCAAGCGGGGTGCTGTGGTCTCCACCCAATAATCCAACCAGTTTGCCTTTTTCAAGGAGGATAGAACTTTGTTCATACACCCACTGGTTCATCAGTTTACTGCCTTCATTGATCTCTTTCAGGCTTTTGCACATGAATTTGTTCTTCTCAACTGATTCGCCTTTGGAGATATAATCAATATACAATTCAGCTTCTTTGCGGAGATAATCGCTTTTCATCAGCACTTTTCTGTCTACTTCACGCATATAAAATCCCTGCTTCCAGCCAAAATCGCCATCACCGTCAAAAATATCCACCTGTTTACTGGATTTGTACACATGATCCGCTGCGCGGGAGGTACCCGCCCCATAACTTACGGTCACTTCCCAGGGTACGGGAAGAATAACAAGCTTTGCATCTTCTTCTGTAAAAGGCAGACCAAAAATATTATTGTTGGGGTTGCCTACTGAATTCGGGTCAAACTGTGATAGATCTGCCATGGTAATTTGCTTGAAATGCAAACAGGGCGCAAATTTAGGAGCAATTTTCTGAATTTTATAAAGATTGTACAGGATGGTTTTATAAAAGCCAAAGATTATTAATAATGGCAGTACCTATGACCAGGATCAGTCAAAAAAATTACCTAAGCAGTTAATTTCTTATCTCCCCTTTTAGTAGGTTGTAAGGTGAATGATAAACATCAGTACTTCACAAGCCATTTTGGGCTACTTTTGCAGTGTAAAAACAAACCCATGAAGAAAACGCATATAATTATTTTGGTGTGTATTGCAGCAGCCATCGTTGTATTGATAAGTTATACAGGGGATCTTACCACCTATGAAACCATTGCATCCGCCAAACAAAAAGAAGGAAAGTTTGTGAACCTGATCGTAAAAATGGATAAACAAAAGCCTCTTGAATACGATGCAGTTAAAAATCCGAATTATTTAACATTTACGGCGGTAGATACGCTGGGTAATAATATTAAGGTGGTTTATCACAACAATAAACCTACCGATATGGAAAAAAGTGAAAGGATTGTTTTAAAAGGAAGGGTACAGGGAGATCATTTTGAATGCAAGGATATCTTATTGAAATGCCCATCCAAATACAAAGACGAAATGAAGGCCGATAAAGCCGTTCAAAACTCTTAAGCCATTTTATTGTTGAATAAACAAAACAAAGTCCAGACGTATTTCTCTACCTGAACCACAGCTACATGAATTATACCGGAGAACATTTATTGCCAGGCCAGATTGGGCATTTTTTTGCTTTACTTTCCTTAATTACATCATTGGTTGCAACCATTGCTTATGCATGGGCTTTTCGATTAGCTCCCGGCCCCGAAAAGCAAAGCTGGCAAAAAATGGCCAGGGTAGCTTTTTTATTGGAGACCATAAGTGTCTTGTTTTTGTTTGCCACTCTTTATTATATCATTTCAAATCATTTGTTTGAATATAAATATGCGTTCACCCATAGTGATAAGGGCCTGCAGATGCAATACCTGCTTGCCTGTTTCTGGGAGGGACTGGAAGGCAGTGTGATGTTATGGGCTTTTTGGCATTGCGTATTGGGATGGATACTTATCTGGCGCTCCAAAACATGGGAGCCCGGTGTGATGATGGTGATCAGCTTTGCTCAGTTTTGCCTGGCTACTATGGTTGCCGGGGTATATGTGTTTGGCGTTAAGATTGGCAACAGCCCGTTTATATTACTGCGGGATGATGGTTTTTTTGATGGTGCACCCATTTTTAAAGACATTACTACCGGCGCTCTTCGTGCAGATTATCTGACACTCTTAAAAGACGGAACCGGATTAAATACTTTATTACAGAATTACTGGATGGTAATACATCCGCCTGTTTTGTTTTTGGGATTTGCAACCACTATTGTTCCTTTTGCTTATGCAATGGCCGGCTTATTAAAGAAAGACCATACCTGGATAAAACCTGCGATACCCTGGGCTTCTTTTTCAGCAGCTGTGTTGGGATTGGGTGTGATGATGGGTGCCGCCTGGGCGTATGAAAGTTTATCTTTTGGAGGTTATTGGGCATGGGATCCTGTTGAAAATGCATCTCTGGTTCCCTGGTTAACACTGGTTGCGGGTTTACACACAAACCTGATCTATCGAAATGCAGGTTATTCACTCCGGCCAACTTACTTTTTTTATATCATCAGTTTTTGTTTGGTATTGTATTCCAGCTTTTTAACCAAAAGCGGTGTTTTAGGTGATACCTCTGTACATGCTTTTACTGATAGTGGATTGAATGTGCAGTTATTGCTGAATGTATTGGTGTTTTTTATACCGGCACTCTTAATCTATTTCAGAAACTATAAGTCAATTCCAACAATTGCAAAAGAGGAGAATACTTATAGCCGTGAATTCTGGATGTTTATCGGATCATTGGTTTTGTTTTTGGCAGGTATTGTGATCATTTCTAAAACATCGGTTCCTGTTTTCAACAAAGTATTCGGTACCAATATCGCGCCTCCGGAAGATGCTGAGTTTGCGTATAACCAGATTCAGGTTTTTGTGGCAGTGGTGATCGGATTATTAACTGCCGTCAGCCAGTATTTTAAATACAAAGACACACCGAAGGAATTCTTTGGGAAGAAAATATTGATCCCAACATTGATTGCAGTAGTGATCAGTTTATCCATCAGTTTCTTTGGTCATATCAGTTACGATAAAAAAGGACCGGGCTTTTTATTCGCAATCCACCTGGCCATTTTTGCGGCCGTTTATTCGGTTGTAGCCAATGCGGCATATATCTGGCAGGGATTGAATGGAAAGATTAAAGCGGCAGGTGCTTCTGTGGCTCATGTAGGCTTTGGGTTGGTATTGGTAGGCATTCTGATCTCATCCAGTAAAAAAACAGTATTAAGCTGGAATACTACCGGCATCTCACCTTTACGTGCTGAACCAAACGCAAAGAACAATGCAGCAGGAGATCCGGCAGAGAATATTACATTGTTTAAAGGAGTTTCTACTGATATGGGTAAATATATGGTAACCTATGCTCAGGATACCATCAACCCTGAAGACAGGAAACGATATTTTGAGATCGCATTTAAAGCCAAATCCGGGGGAGAAGAATTCAAGCTTTATCCTGATGTGATCAAACAAAACAAAGGCATGGAGGGTTTCTCAGCCAATCCCGCTGCCAAACATTATTGGTATAAGGACATTTTTGTTTATATCACTTCTTTCCAGGAAAACAACCGTACAGATACCACCACATTTAGAAACCGCGAGGCAAAAGTTGGGGATACTTTGTTCTATGGAAATGGATTTATGGTATTGAATAAAGTACTGATCAATCCGGCAGAATTAAAGAATAAATACAGGGATGATGAAACTTCATTATTTCTAGATATGACCGTTATTTCCAAAGATGGGCGCCGTTATTCCATTAAACCGGGTATTGCTTTAAAAGGGATGGATCAACTGAGGAATCTGCCGGATACTGTTCTTTCCCAAAGCCTGGTATTACAGTTTAATAAAGTGATCGATAAAGACAGCGGTAAGCTGGAAATTGGAGTTAAAGAAAGTTCTGCCATTACAGATCTAATCACATTAAAAGTATACGAATTCCCGATGATTAATATTTTGTGGCTGGGGGTTGTGATCATGGTGATTGGATTTCTGATGTCGATCTATCAACGTTTAAAACTGGCAAACAGGGGCGGTTTACGGGTTTCTTAACAATTTTGCAGGTTACTTTTTTATGAGAAACAGCATTATAGAGAAGATGAGTGTCTATTTTTAAGCATCGTGAAACACCTGACCCTACATATCACCTTTTGTTTCTTATTGGCTTTCTGTTTTCAAAACAGGACAGAAGCTCAGCGTAGTTCATTAGATACAATTAAGGTATTTGCATTTATCTCTGCACAGGGCGATACCATTCCTTCTGATTTTCTTCCTCCGGTGGAAGTGTATGCAAAGCTTACCCATAAATGGAAAAATTACTGGGCCGACTGGACAAGACTCCGCAATGCAGTTTATGTTACATTTCCATATGCAAAAAGAGCGGGAATGATTATGAACCAGATCAATGCACAACTGGCAAATGTGAATGACCGTGCCAAGCGCAGACAAATTATAAAAGCGCGTGAAAAAGATCTGAAAAAAGAGTTTACGGATAAACTAACCCAGCTGTCTATTTACCAGGGAAAAGTATTGATGAAACTGATTTATCGCGAAACAGGCAATAACTGTTACGAGATCATTGATGAATACAAAGGTTTTCTCAACGCTGCATTCTGGCAAACGGTTGCGGTTGTTTTTGGCAGCAGCCTGAAACAGGAATATGAACCGGGAGGGAAAGATAAGGATATGGAAAAAATTGTACGCGATGTAGAAGTGATGTATGGCTACAGAAGCCATCTCAATAATACCACAGGTCAGCCATAAATTTTGATGATCTTCATAAACTGTTCACGCGGTATCATTTCTGCTCCCAGACTTTCTAAGTGTTCTGTATGAACCTGACAATCGATCAGGAAAACATTTTCCTTTCTTAGATGATCCACATATTTGATAAAAGCAAATTTACTTGCATTGCTTTTTTTACTGAACATACTCTCGCCAAAAAAAAGATTTCCCATTCGTATTCCATACAATCCTCCCACCAATTCATTATCCATCCATGTTTCAGCGCAATGGGCGTAACCACGGGCGTGTAATTCATTCAGTGAGAGTTCCAGTTCATCGGTGATCCAGGTGCCGTCCTGTCCTTTACGCTGCAGTTCCTTACAGTGATTGATCACCTGTGAAAAAGCGGTATTGATACTGAACCGAAATTGTTTTTTCCGTATCACAGTTTCCATACTCTTACTCACTTTCAATTTCTCAGGAAACAATACAAACCGTGGATCGGGGCACCACCAAAGTGGAACATCTCCGTCATACCATGGGAAAATGCCTTGTTGATATGCAAGGATTAATCTCTCCACACTAACATCGCCACCCATTGCCAGCAAGCCATCTTCCATAGCTTCCGTAACCGGAGGAAACCAAATGTTTTGATCAAGGGCGTAGAGAGGCATAGTTGGGTTATATATAGTTGGGAAGTCAGGAGTCCGCAAGTCCGCAAGTCGGAAAGATTAATACTGGATGTAATTACCAATTATTAATTCCTAATTACTAATTGATTCAATCGTCGCTCCAATACCTCTATCCGTTATGGCATCACACATGGGTTTCAGGGTTTCGTAATCACCTTTTTTAACGGCGTACTTGCCCTGGGTATGAATCAGCATAGCACATTGTTCTGCCTGTTCCGGAGAATGGCTACATATTTTGATCAGGGTTTCGATCACCCATTCAAAAGTATTCACTTCGTCATTCCAAACTATCAAGCTATACTTGGAAGCGAGTTCCGTAATCACGTCCGTATCCGATTCCTGCCAGGGTTTGGTGGCTTCATTGTTACTATCCCACATCATAAAACAAAGGTAATTGTTGGGTGGATATTCTTCAATCAGAACAGAATTCTGTTTATGTTAATTCAAAAATAAAAAGGGTTTCAAATGAATGAAACCCTTTTATTCTGTGGGGGCACACGGGT
This sequence comes from Chitinophagaceae bacterium, assembly GCA_947372235.1. Taxonomy (GTDB): domain Bacteria; phylum Bacteroidota; class Bacteroidia; order Chitinophagales; family Chitinophagaceae; genus Sediminibacterium. The sequence continues at coordinate 62,085 of CANBSW010000001.1, forward strand.
TCGAACCGCGGACCCTCTGCTTGTAAGGCAGATGCTCTAAACCAGCTGAGCTATGCCCCCTTGTTTGTTTGGGAGTGCAAAAATAGGGTCTGAGCCGTAACCTCCAAAAAAAAGTTTGTATTTCTTTTAAATTAGTTCAATTGAAGGGCAGGTAAACGATAATGCTGACTATCATACACAAACAATTCTTCTATATGGTAAGTCCAGTATTTATATAAAGGAGATTTTGCAATATAACCATCCGCTTCGCCTTTAGTTTCTGTATTTAAAGTGATCCAGCAGGTTTGGCTTTCCATACTTACTGCATAACTGTCAATAATGCCTTTATTGATCAAATAATTGATATAAGTGCGGTGTGGCGGCACAAACGACATAAATTGCTCATCCATCGTAAACTTGATAATCGCCTGGAACTTATTCATACTTCTCGGTTTTACAGGGTTCATACTGCAATATTCATGCAGTAGTTGATCAGATGGCAAACTGGCAATCGAGGGGCAATTCTTCTGCAGTTATAGCAGTAACTTAGCAGCCATACTAATTTACAGATATATGGTGAAAACAGTTGGATTACTTTTATTGTCGAATATTTTTATGACGTTTGCCTGGTATGGGCACCTGAAAGAGAAGGGTTTATCACTCTGGAAAGCGATATTGATCAGTTGGGGGATCGCCTTTTTTGAATACTGTTTAATGGTGCCTGCCAACAGGGCGGGTTTTGCCAGCGGACTAAATGGCTTTCAGCTAAAAATTACCCAGGAGATCATTACATTAATTGTGTTCAGCTTTTTTGCTGTATGGTACTTGAAAGAACCGTTTGAAACCAAATACCTGATCAGTTTTCTGTTTATTGTTGGAGCAGTTTATTTTGCTTTTAAGAAATAAAATAAAAAAGGGCATCCCGTTATGGTTTGCCCTTTGCTCATATACCCCCCGGTATAAAAACTGAAATCTTAACGGGACTCCTGTTTATTATTTTTAAGTCTTCTTAATAAACCTCTTTTTTGTTGTGGCGACAGACTATCTACCTTACTCATGATCTTGTCACGTAAGTCTTTCTTTTGTTCAGGACTAAGATTTTCAGCTTTGCTTTTCATTTTATCACGCATTTCTTTCTTTTCTTCCGGTGATAAACTATCATAACGAGCCCTGAGTTTTTGCCTGATCTCTTGTTTCTGTTCAGGGCTTAAACTATCAAGTATGGCTTTTTTGTTGAATTTAGGGATGCCTTTTTGGGCAAATGCCTGAGTAAATGAAAATCCGATTACCAGAGTTAGAAGCAGGAACTTTCTCATGCAAAGTTTTTTAATTAGACCGGACTTGAACTAAAAGGTTTAAAAGTATCAGATTTTTTTTGAATTGAGGAGAATGATAATGTTTTTTCAACGCAGAGTAGCGTATCTCTGCGAAAACGCTGCGTTCTCATGTTCTCCGCGGTGAAGAAAGTCACGAACCCCAGCCACTATAAAACCAACTTAGCAATCCGCCCATTACTACCCGCCAGAAAAACAGCATTTCCTTTTTTAGCTTTCTGACAAACATGGTAGCTTTCTTTGGAGATGAGTTCCCAATTATTGCCACCATCTATAGAAATATCGATACCTGAAGTGCCGCAAGTGATGAGATTTTTTTCATCCATATAAATAACACAGGAACGGTAGCCGTGGGGTGGGGTTTGAGGTATTGTAAAAATAAATTTCTCTTTTTCATATTTAAATAATGCACAATTATTGTTAGAGATAGTGTCTTTGGCAAAATCACCACCCACAATAATTCCCTTCTTTTTTGATTCGAAATAATCAATAGAATTTGCACCTGTAGAAGTTGCCCCTTTCATAATAGGAATTGGCTGATCTGAAATATCATTAACACTATAAATATTAGCTTCTTTCCCACCTGAAGCAATAAATGTTCCACCAGATCTGATCATTTTTAAGTTTGTGCCGCTGGAAGCAAAAAAAGCTTCGTCTTTTGCGTGCATCGGAATTTTTTCCAACTTGTGAAAAGGTTTCCATGTTTCTCCACCATCATAGGTTTCTGCAATAAACATATATTCAGCAATTGGGTCACCTATGAGGGTACCATTTTTAGAATCAGCAAAATCCATGGCATCAAAAAAAGCTCCCTTTGTAGTATCCTCAAAAACTTTTGTCCAGTTAGCACCTCCATCCTTTGTTTTTAGCACAACTGCGGGCGTTGTTATTCCCATAATGATGGCTGTATTTTCATCAAAAGCCTCAATATCCCTGAAATCATTTTTTTCATAACCGGGCACTTTCATCCAGGTAAATGTATTGCCTCCATCAACAGAACGGGCAACAGAGCCGCCGCTGCCACTGGCCCAGATGATTTTATCAGTTACAACACTAAGTCCACGTATGCTGATTCTCTTTCCGGATTCAAGTATTTTAATGGTGGGTTGCTGAGCTTTGCCTGTAAACATCCACAAAACAGATACGATAACTGAAAATATTTTTAAATACCGCATAGGAACTACATTTTTGCAAACTAATATACACAATTCATACTTCATACTTCGTAAATCGTACCTGATATGATTCCTTACTGGATGAGCCGTACCCAATTATTATTGGGGGATGAAAAGATAGAAGCCTTACAAACCAAAAATGTATTGGTGGTAGGACTGGGTGGTGTTGGTGGAATCTGTGCTGAAATGATTGCCCGTGCAGGAGTTGGTAAAATGACTATTGTTGATGCTGACACGGTTGATCTGAGTAATGCCAACCGACAGATACCAGCCTTACATTCCACCGCTGGTAAAGGGAAAGCAGAAGTGATGGCAGAACGATTGAAAGATATTAATCCGGAACTTGATCTCACTGTGTTGCATGTTTACATCAAAGAAGAATTGACCATACAAATACTGGAAGAAGGTAATTTTGATTATGCGGTGGATTGTATTGATACACTTTCTCCTAAAGTATTTTTTATCAAAGCCTGTAAAGACAGGAATATCCCCATTGTAAGTTCGCTGGGTGCCGGAGGAAAAATGGACCCTTCACAAGTTGTGATCACAGATATTTCCAAAACGTATCAATGCAATCTGGCCAGTTATGTTCGAAAGAAACTAAACGCATTGGGTATCAGAAAAGGATTGAAAGTTGTGTTCAGCGCAGAGCCGGTTGATCAGGAAAGAGTAATTGTAACCGAAAAAGCCTTCCCCAAAAAATCAATCATCGGCACCATCAGTTATATGCCGGCTATTTTTGGTTGTATGGTTGCGAGTGTGGTGATCAGAGATCTGTTAGAACAGATGAATATTGAACAGGGAACTGATGAATGATGAACGTTACTGCGAGGTACGAAGCAGCCTGTGTCTCAAATAACAACATGAATGATGAAATACAGCTTGCTTCGTTCCTCGCTGCCTTTTAATACAACAAATACCCCTCAATCTTATTCTTCCAAGTCCTGCATTGTGTCAGTTTTGTGATCTCTGCAATAAACCTCGCCAATGGAAGATCAAACAATGTTTCGCTGTTAGAAATACCTAATAATTTATCAAGATGATGATTACCACTTGGATTTACCAATGTAGGGTAAGGCTTCCAGGTAAATTGTTGTGGAAACATTTGTTTGATCAGCCTGATCAATAGTAAACCAAAGGAAACCGATTGAAAATAATGAGGTTCGCGTACTTCAAATTGAACACCGTTGCAAATTTGTTGATAATATTTGCTGTTACTATCCTTTGGTGTAAATGATATTGGCGTAACAGCTACATCATCCAGCCCCATATCATTTAAAATAACGGCAATGGCATTTCCGTTAATCCATGGTGCACCTGCACAGCAAAACGAAAGATCTGTTCCCCGTCCTTCACTGATATTGGTGGCTTCCAGGAGGCAAAGTCCCGGATATAATAACATACTCTCAAAACTTTGAATGGCAGGAGACGTGGGTACAAACCGAATTCCCCAATCAGGTTGAAACTGATTCCGTTCCCAGTTAGTACAGATAATGATCTCAAGATCGCAGTGAATATTTTTTTCTTTGTTGAAATACTTTGCCAGTTCACCCAATGTGCAACTGTGCCGGATGGGGATACTCCATCTGCCAATGAATGAGCTCTGTAATTCATCCAGCATCGGCCCTTCTGCCAGATCCATATTCCCGGAAACAGGATTGGGTCTGTCAAGAATGATCAGTTTCTTTTTCGCAATACTACAGGCTTCCATTACATAGGTAAGCGTCCATAAATAAGTATAGAATCGGCTGCCTACATCCGGTATATCAAACAACACAATATCTATATCTGCCAGATCAAGAGCCGATGGAGCCAGTTTGGTACTATATAAACTGATGATGGGTAATCCTGTTAATGCATCAAAACCATCTTTCATTTCATGCCCGTCTGCACCCTGCAGATCCAGCCCATGCTCCGGCGAAAACAATTTGGTTAGATTGAAATTTTGTTTCAGCAAAGCTTCTCTTGAAGGGTTATTATCATTTGTAGTTGCTGCGTGGTTGGTTACCAGTGCAATACGTTGATCCTTCAAGGATTGGGAGGAGGAAAGTAATTTATCAATACCAAATTGTATCATGGAGTAAAGGTAGAGAAGTTGAACAGATGAATGATGAAGTAACAAAAACGGTGAGGAAGCTAGAACGGCCTGAACGATTTTAAACAGAGGAGCATCAACAGGGAACAAGGAACAGATGAATGATGATTAAGCTAAGACTCAAAACTTTAAACTTCTCTCTCAAACCCCAACTCATCCTTTAACTGCTCCACCACATTGAAAATAATGGGACAACGATCATAATGCATAAATGTGGTGAAAAGGCGTCTGGTAAAATTTGGCAAATGTAAAGCGGGGAACTCTTTACAACCTTCAAAACGATGTTCGTACACACTGCATTTATTATCGGAGAGAAAGGGACAGGGCATGCGGTTCATGATCATGAGTCCGTTACTGCCTTTTTCAAGATATTCTTTGTCGAAGGTCTCACGTGATTGACTAAGATGATCAGACAAATTATCCGCTTCACTATCAGAGATCAATACCATCAGACTTTTGCAGCAGTTACCGCAATCGGTGCAATTGATCTGCGGAGAAATGGCTTTATCCAGCTGGCTTACCAAATTATCAACCTCCTCGCTATTGTGCTCTTTCACAAAAATTTTGAACAGGTCATTTTCTCCGGCTTTTGCAATAGAAAAAGCCGCTATTTTGCCCAGATCGGTCTCGATATGTTGATTTTCTTTTTTGATGCCGCGAAAATAAGTTTTCAAAGCCTCACAGATAATAGAATTGAGGTTTTTAACAGGGTTATCCACATTCTGAGCCAATTTGTAGAAAAGTAAAATTTGGCTGCGGTGTGAGGTGGTTAGATTTGCGGGTTGTACAACTTTGTTACTTCTTTTAGCCCTCCGCCCTTTGGGCACCTCCCCTGGGAGGGGGAGGGGGATATCAGGAGTAATAAAATTTATCTCAATTAAGATACATTTCCCCTCCTTCCAGGAGAGGTGCGAAGCAGGGAGGTTAAACAGGGGTGACTGAAAAAATAGTGTGAATTAAAAAGTAGCAACCAACAGCCGAATAAAGAACAAACCGTACAAGTGTGCGACGCAACAAAAACTGAATAAAGAACAAAAGCTGACTATATAAATATCGATTGAGACCATGGCAGAAGAGAAGAATATGTTTGAGTATAATGAAGAATCGATCCGCTCGCTCGACTGGAAAGAGCATATCCGTTTGCGGCCCGGCATGTACATTGGAAAACTGGGAGATGGAAGTGCGCCGGATGATGGTATCTATGTTTTGATCAAGGAAGTGATCGATAACTGTATCGATGAATATACCATGGGCTATGGTAAACAGGTAGAGTTGACCATTGAAGGAAAAAATGTAACGGTTCGCGATTATGGCCGCGGTATTCCTTTGGGTAAAGTGGTGGATGTGGTGAGTAAAATAAACACGGGCGCCAAATACGACAGTAAGGCTTTTCAAAAAAGTGTGGGTTTGAATGGTGTGGGTACCAAGGCGGTGAATGCGTTAAGTCAATATTTTAAAGTAACAGCATTCCGTGATGGTAAAGAGAAAACGGCAGAGTTTGAAAAAGGCGAACTGATTAAAGAATATAAAGAAGCCAAATCAACCGAACCTAACGGAACACTGGTTGTGTTTACGCCTGATGATACCGTGTTCCGCAATTTTCATTACATACATGAATACCTCGATAACCAGTTGTGGAACTATTGTTACCTGAATGCAGGACTTGCCATGCATTTTAATGGTAAGAAATATGTAAGCAAGAATGGATTGTTGGATCTGTTGCAGCGTAAGACCAATCCAGACGAATTACGTTATCCGATCATACATTTAAAAGGAGAAGATATTGAAGTAGCTCTCTCGCACAACAATGATTATGGAGAAGATATTTTCTCTTTTGTAAACGGACAATACACAACACAGGGAGGTACACACCAACAGGCTTTTAGAGAGGCCTATGTAAAAACGATCCGCGATTTTTATAAGAAAGATTATGAGGCTTCTGATATACGTACCAGTATTGTAGCTGCTGTTTCTGTTCGCGTACAAGAACCGGTTTTTGAAAGTCAGACCAAAACAAAACTCGGTTCTCAAACAGTATATGAAGGTGGCCCAAGTATGAAGAATTTTATTCAGGATTTTCTTTCAAAAGAACTGGATAATTTTTTACACCGTAACCCAACTGTTGCTGATGCATTGAAAAAACGCATCGAACAAAACGAGCGCGAGCGAAAAGAACTGGCCGGTATTAAAAAATTAGCCAACGAACGTGCCAAAAAAGCTAATCTTCACAATAAAAAACTGCGCGATTGCCGGATTCATTTGAATGATGAATTACCTGCAAAAAACAAAGAAGAATTCATTGCCTTACAAAATAATTCTACCATTTTTATTACCGAGGGTGATAGTGCAAGTGGAAGTATTACCAAATCGCGAAATGTGGATTCGCAGGCGGTTTTTAGTTTGCGCGGTAAACCTTTGAACTCATTCGGACTAACCAAGAAAGTAGTATATGAGAATGAAGAATTCAATTTATTACAACACGCATTGAATATTGAAGACGGCCTGGAGGGGCTTCGTTACAAACAGGTAATTATTGCAACAGATGCCGATGTGGATGGTATGCACATCCGTTTATTATTAATGACCTTTTTCCTGCAATTCTTTCCTGATTTGGTAAAACATGAACACGTTTACATTCTTGAAACACCTTTGTTTCGCGTTCGTAATAAACAGGAAACGATCTATTGTTATGATGAGAATGAAAAGCGCGCTGCAGTTCAAAAACTGGGAAGCAAACCCGAGATCACCCGATTCAAGGGATTGGGGGAGATCAGTCCGGAAGAGTTTGGAAAATTCATCGGTCAGGATATGCGCAAACAACTGATCAGCATTAATAATGAAGTGGCCATTCATGATATTCTTGAATTTTATATGGGAAAGAACACGCCGGAAAGACAGGATAAGATTATTGATAATCTGAGAGTGGATCTGGATCTCATCGCTGCCGATTGAATATAATTAGGAATTAGTAATTAAAAATTAAGAATTACTTTTTTTGCGGAGTATTTTGAATTTATGTTTAACTATTAACTATTAACTAAATGATTCACATAGTTTTTGAAGAGGCCAACACAGACGTTTTACAAAAAGCCATAGAATTGGATGAGAATTTGCAGGGTGATATTATTGAGATCAAAGATGATTTTGCTGTTGGGCCAATTGTTGATATCTACGGAACGGAGGGATACCAGCAAAGAAGGGATTGGTGGAAATCATTACTTGAATTTTCTCCTTATACCGAGCAGTTAAATATTGTGGATGATAAATTAATGGTTCACAATCTTCTAAGAAGACTGGATGAAGAACCCGAAGAAAAAGCCTGGATCTGGATGGGACAGAATGCCCACGATGTATGCAGTTATTATTGGCTGATGAGTCAGTGTAAAGAATATGCCGGCAGGATAGAAGTCTTATACCTGAACAATCTTCCGTTTTTTAGTGAGAAAGGAAATATTTTCTATCCAACACATTTGCATGAAATACAACCAAAAGAGTTTTTGAAAGCTAAAAAGTTAGCCAGGCCAATTACATTGAGTGAGTTTGAACTCGATCCTGATGAATGGAAGAAGACCTGTAATGAAAATGCCATGGTTCGTTTTCTGGAAGGAGGGAAAAAGATTGTTGGTAAAGAAGTAGATTTTTATGATAAAGATATTTTAGTAAACCTTACCAAGACTGCACAGAAATTATATAAAGTATTAAACAATACTTTGAGCAAGATGAAAGTACAGACAGGGGATGTATTTCTTGTATGGAGAATTCGCGAAATGGCAAATGAAGGCAAGGTGGTGGTGGCAGGAGATTGGGCAAAGGGCTGGAAAGAGATCACATTGGTATTGCCTGGAGGAGAATCAGTAATTGTTGAAGAAACAGAATCGGAAGCATAATGTTGAAGTTAGAATCCATACATCATATAGCGATACTCACAAGTACAGAATTGTATGAAGAAAGTAAACGATTCTATACTGAAGTATTAGGGTTTACTATCGAAGCAGAGATCTTTCGAAAAGAAAGAAATTCATACAAACTGGATCTGGCTTTAAATGGTCTTTATCAAATAGAATTATTCTCTTTCCCTGATTATAGAGAAAGATCTTCTTTTCCGGAAGCAAAAGGATTGAGGCATTTGGCTTTTGCAGTAAAAGATGTGGCAACTGCTTATGAATGGCTACTATCCAAATCTGTAAAAACAGAAGAAATACGAATTGATGAACATACAGGTAAACCGTTTCTGTTCTTTTACGACTCTAACGGACAACCACTGGAATTGTATCAAATATAATTATAGAAACATGGTAGAAGTAACAGAAGTTCCCAAAATTGCAGAAGATGAACGCGGTGCCACTCATTATTTTGATACAGACAGAACCGGACAGTTTGTAATGGGATATCGTAAAGCAGGAACAGCCAATGCCAGACACTACCATAAAGAATTATCACAGAATAAAAACCCTGAAATTCTCATACTGATGCAGGGCGAAATAACGATCAACTGGTTTGATGTTCGTGATCAGGATATAAAAGGCAGCTGCAAAGCCAAAGCCCCTGCAATGGTAAAGGTAAACGCCTGGGCATGGCATGAAGTAATAGCAGATACCGATATTATTTTTTTAGAGTTAAACTCATTGGAAGACGGAAGTAAGGATTCATTTAGAATTTGAGAATTTGAAGATTTGAAAATGTGGCAATAAAAAATCATTTTCAAATCTTCAAATCCTCAAATTTTCAAATTAGCGAATAAACTATGGCGAAAGAAAAACAAGAGAACAGGGTATTTGAGAACGAAACAGGTGTTCAGGGACAGTATAAAAACTGGTTCCTTGATTATGCTTCCTATGTTATCCTGGAGAGGGCCGTGCCGGCAATTGAAGATGGATTAAAACCCGTACAACGCCGTATTCTTCATGCAATGAAAGAAATGGATGATGGACGATTTAATAAAGTGGCTAATATCATCGGTCAAAGTATGCAGTATCACCCACACGGTGATGCCAGTATTGGAGATGCACTGGTGAATCTTGGTCAAAAAGATTTGCTAATCGAAACGCAGGGAAACTGGGGTGATGTTAGAACCGGTGATGAAGCAGCTGCTTCGAGATACATTGAAGCCCGCTTATCAAAGTTTGCACTGGAAGTGGCATTCAACCATAAAACTACGGAATGGCAGTTGAGTTATGATGGCCGTAAGAATGAGCCCATCACACTTCCTATGAAATTTCCTTTGTTATTGGCACAGGGTGCAGATGGTATTGCAGTGGGTTTATCAACTAAGATCCTTCCCCATAATTTTTGTGAACTGATTGAAGCTTCCATCAAATGTTTGCGCGGAAAGAAATTTGAGTTGTACCCCGATTTCCAAACCGCCGGCATGATCGATGTGGCCAATTACAATGATGGTAAACGCGGAGGTAAAGTAAGGGTTCGGGCGCATGTGGAAGAACTGGATAAAAAAACATTGGTAATCCGTGATGTACCCTATGGTGTAACCACCACTCAATTAATGGAAAGTATTACCAAGGCAAACGACCAGGGTAAGATCAAGATCAAAAAAGTAATTGATGTAACTGCCGCTGCAGTAGAGATACAGATTGATCTGGCACCGGGTATTTCACCGGATATTACAATCGATGCTTTATATGCTTTTACCGATTGTGAAGTCAGTATATCTCCCAATGCCTGTGTAATTGTGGCAGATCGCCCGCAATTTTTAACGGCACATGAATTGCTTACAGTTTCAACAGAAAATACCAAAAGTCTATTAAAAAAGGAACTGGAAATTAAACTCGGTGAACTGGAAGATAAATGGCATTACACCTCTTTGGAAAAGATATTCTTCGAAGAAAAGATCTACAAAGAGTTAGAACAAAAACACGCTACCTGGGATGCGGTAATTGCAGCGATTGATAAAGCTTTTGATCCGTTTAAAAAGAAACTGAAACGCGCGATAGAAAGAGAAGACATTCTTAAACTGACTGAAAAACCGGTAAGAAGAATTTATCGCCTCGATATAAATGAGCTTATCGAACAGATCAAATCTATTGAAGCGGATATCAAACAGGTAAAATTTGACCTTGATAATCTTACCGATTATGCAGTTGCCTATTTCGAGACCTTGTTAAAAAAATACGGAAAGGGCAGGGAACGTAAAACAGAGATCAAAGAGTTTGATACTATACAGGTAAAGCATGTAGCCATTGCTAATACCAAATTATATATGAACCGCGCCGAAGGCTTTATCGGTACAGGGTTGAAAAAAGATGAATTCCTGTGTGAGTGTTCTGATTATGATGATATCATCGCATTTACCAAGGCCGGCACCATGAAAGTGGTTAAGGTTTCTGATAAAGTGTTCATTGGAAAAGATATTATTTATGCTGCCGTTTTTCAGAAAAATGATGAACGTACTACTTATAACATGATCTATCTCGATGGTAAATCAGGAGTGAGTTATGCCAAACGTTTTAATGTAACCGGCATTACCCGTGAAAAAGAATACGATCTTACCAAAAGCTCTGAAAAAAGCAAGGTTCACTATTTCACTGCCAACCTCAACGGGGAAGCAGAAGTTTTGAAAATTGTATTGAGTCCGAATTGCACCGCCCGCATTAAAGAACTCGATTTCTTTTTTGAAGAACTGGAGATCAAGGGCCGCAGCAGTATGGGTAACCAGGTAACAAAATACCCGATCAAAACCGTGAAATTCAAAGAAGCCGGAAGAAGTACTTTGGCAGGAAGAAAATTATGGTTTGATGATAAATTTGGCCGTTTGAATACCGAAGAAAAAGGGCAATACTTAGGTAGTTTTGAAGAGGAAAAGATCATTGTGTTTTACCATGATGGATCTTATGAATTAACAGATACCGAGATAACCCAACGATTTGAACCGGATAAGATCGCTTTGATCGAAAAATTTATTCCTGAAAAAATTATCACTGCAGTTTACCTGGATAATGATAAACAACAATATAATATCAAGCGCTTTAAAATTGAAACTACCACACTGAAATCTCAGTTCACTTTTATCAAAGAAGGGGATGGCAACCGTTTGGAAGCCGTTACCACAGATGATGAGCCTATATTGGTAGTTCAAACCGGCCGCGGGCAAACCATACGTAAAGCCAAGTTCAAAGTAGCCAAAATGGTGGAAGTAATGGGCTGGAAAGCTGTTGGTGCCAAACTCACCGATTATAGCAAAACCATTGAAATGGAGTGGGAGCAAAAGCCAAAAGATGATAATGCACAACCTGAATTGTTTGGGTAAACCAAATCATCTTGTTCATCGTATATCACAATAAACATCAGTTATGGCTACCCAATATGCGTTCATTACACGTTGGCAAATAAAAGCCCCTTTATCTGAAGTGTGGGATGCAATCCATTCATCTCTCGATTGGCCTGTTTGGTGGAAAGGTGTGATCAAAGTTAGAGAACTTGAAAAAGGTGACACAGATGGAGTTGGCGGAGTTCGTGAATATACATGGCGCAGTATTTTGCCATATCAGCTTGCATTTAATATGCGTTTGACTGAACTGGAAAAATACAAACGCATGAAAGGCATCGCTTTTGGCGAACTGGAAGGAGAGGGTGAATGGTTTTTTGAAGAGAAAGACGGGATAACTTTTATTCATTATTACTGGACAGTGTTCACCAACAAAGCTTGGATGAACTATCTGGCTTTCATGCTAAAACCAGCTTTCAATTATAACCATGATGTTGTTATGAGCTGGGGGGCCAAAGGATTGGCAAAAAAACTAAATGCAGAACTCATCAGCTTCAAATAAAACCGTGCCTTTGTGCCTATGTGTGCAAATTAATTTACACACATAGGCACATTTTATTTTTTTCTCCTTATCCGGATAGTCGCATTCTTTTTCAGATCACTCGTCATAATGGCTTC
>CANBSW010000002.1 GCA_947372235.1 Chitinophagaceae bacterium
GGTTCATTTACAGCAAAACCGAGCACATCAAAACCACAGACCATGTTGGCGACGGTGGCGGGGGAGTGAATGGTAATACCCCCCAACCCCCTGAAGGGGGAGTAGAGAAATTTATTATTGAAAATTAGTTTCATACAAAATGTTTTGGTATTCTATATAACTCCCCCTTTAGGGGGCTGGGGGGTGAGGTGTCTGGACTTTACGCAACTCTTATAATATCCGCAAAAACCCCCGACGCCGTAACATCCGCACCGGCACCCGCTCCTTTAATTACCAATGGTTGTTCCGGATATCTTTCTGTGTAAAATAATACCAGGTTATCCTTTCCATACAAATGATAGAAATCAGATTCGGCAGGGATGTGTTGTAAACCTACTGATGCTTTTCCATTTTCGTATTTGGCTACAAATTTCAGTTTGCAATTTTCGGCTGCAGCTGCATCATAGATGGCTTTGAAATGTGCTTCCTGTTTTTCCATCTCTGCATAAAAATCTTCTACACTTCCCTCAAAGCAGGAGGCAGGTAAAAAATAAGTATTGCTGATATCATCCATTTCCAATTGTTGTCCGGCTTCACGTGCAAGTATCATGATCTTGCGCATTACATCGGTTCCGCCAAGATCTAATCTTGGATCGGGTTCTGTATAACCTTCATCCTGTGCCTGTCTTACCACCTGTGCAAATGGTTTGGTGCCATCATAATTATTGAATACAAAATTCAATGTGCCTGATAATACTGCCTGTATTTTATTTACCTTATCACCGCTTCTCAATAAATCGTTTAATGTGCCAATTACCGGCAACCCTGCACCCACATTGGTTTCGAAGAGGAAGGGCGCATTGAACTCGCGGGATAATGATTTTAATTTTTGATAAGATGCATATGGAGAAGAGCAGGCAATCTTATTACAAGCTACTACTGCAACACTTTTCCCTAACAGTGAGCCGTATACTGATGCTACTTCTGCATTAGCAGTAACATCTACAAATACACTGTTGCGTAAGTTTTTATCAATGATGAGTTTTACAAAATCATGAATGCTTCCGTGTGTAGTAGTTTGCAATTCCTCTTTCCATGTATTGAGGTTGATACCTTCTTCATTGATGAGGATACGTTTACTGTTTGCCAAACCAATTACCTGGATCTGCAAACGCATACTATCCTGCAGATATTGGAATTGCTTTTTTATCTGTCCTAATAATTTTCCACCCACATTTCCGGTGCCTGCAATAAATACATTCAACTGCTTATACGTAGTTTCAAAGAATTCTTCATGTAAAACGTTGATCGCTTTTTTTACATCATTGGATGACAAAACCGCTGAAATATTTTTTTCTGATGAACCTTGTGCAATTGCCCTAACGTTGATACCATTCTTTCCCAATGCACCAAACATTTTACCACTCACACCCGGGTGACTTTTCATTTGCTCGCCCACCAATGCTACAATAGATAAACCGGTTTCTACTTTTAAAGGTTCTACTTTGCCACTTTCTATCTCATGGTTAAAAGCATTGTCTATACTGCGTTTGGCCTTATCGGTATCCACTTCATTAATACCTACACAAATAGAATGTTCAGAAGAACTCTGTGTGATCAATATCACATTCACACGTTCACTGGCCAATGCTTCAAACAAACGTTTTGAAAAACCTGGTATACCGATCATGCCGCTTCCTTCCAGACTTAACAGGCTGATCTTATTAATACTTGAGATACCACGAATAAAACTTTCTGTAACGGCAGATTCAATTTCTATCAGCGTTCCATATTCATCCGGTGCAAAAGTATTTTTAACCCAAACCGGGATACGCTTACTCATTACCGGCTGAATAGTTGGCGGATAAATGATCTTTGCACCAAAATGCGAAAGCTCCATCGCTTCCTGGTAAGAAATACGATTGATGGGTTTTGCATTTTGTACAAGTCGTGGATCGGCGGTCATCATACCACTAACATCTGTCCATATTTCAAGCACAGAGGCATTTGTTGCAGATGCAAAAATGGCGCCTGTATAATCTGAACCACCACGGCCCAGTGTTGTTGTATTATGATGCGCATCGCTTGAAATAAAACCCGGCGCAACATACAGCTGATGCGGGTTTTGTTTGAAATGATCCTGAATATTTTTTTCTGTTGCCGTAAAATCAACCACAGCATTTCCATGGTTGGAATTGGTGGTGATGAGTTTTCTTGAATCAACCCAAGCCTGATCAATACTAAGTGATTGCAGCTTTGCTGATATAATCAGTGATGATAATAATTCTCCATAACTCACAATCCGGTCTTTGGTACGCGGAGATAATTCACCTAATAAAAACACGCCATCACAAATACCATCCAGCTCATTGAAATGTTGTTTTACCAAACTCAACGTAGCGCTTTGTTGTTGAATGGGTAATAACTCACGAACAGCATCCAGATGCCTGTTCTCCATTTCTTTTAATAAACTTTTATAAGCTTCATCTGCTTTTGAAGCAAGCTCGCCTGTTTTTAAAAGGTTATCGGTTACACCACCCAGTGCAGACACCACCAATACAGTGGCTTCTTTCTCAATGGCAGACTGAACAATGGCTACTACTTTATGGATGTTGGCGGAGTTGGCTACCGAACTGCCGCCGAATTTTAATACCTGCATAATAAGGGTTCCTTTCTCTGGTTAACAAATTGATCAACAAAAATAACTGTTGAACAAAAAAATATTTTATGGGTGATATGGCTACAAACAAAAAAGCTACTCTTTAAGAAACAGCTTATATAAGCCCAGTGATGATATGGAAATGTATAACCCTTTACAGGGTCGTAATAATAGTAATAGCAGTTGTAAACAGCGTTGCTGTTTGCGGGGTAGAGATAATATGTAGCTGCTTTTTTTGCATTACCTGCTGATAAAAATTGAAGATACTTAAAAATTGGTTTCATTATACTAGGTATCCGAACAAATTATCGTTTGGCTTTAATTCTGTGTAATTAATATGGTAACGATCCATGTTCTGTATCAACTCATCATAGTCATGTCGCGACTTTAATTCTATACCTACCAATGCCGGTCCTGTTTCTTTGTTGTGTTTCTGCATATATTCAAAACGGGTAATATCATCGCCCGGTCCTAGAACATGATTTACAAATTCTTTTAATGCACCCGGCCTTTGTGCAAATCGGATCAGGAAATAATGTTTCAACCCTTCATATTGCAAAGACCTTTCCTTGATCTCCTGCATTCTGTCTATATCGTTATTGCTTCCACTTACAATACAAACCACGGTTTTGCCTTTGATGGCTTCTGCATTTTCTTCCAGGGCGGCAATAGCCAAAGCACCGGCAGGTTCTACAACGATGGCATCTTCATTATACAATTGTAAAATGGTAGTACAAACTTTTCCTTCGGGAACCAGTTGCATATCATCCAATACATCTTTACATATATTAAAAGTGATATCTCCCACACGTTTTACTGCGGCGCCATCTACAAAACGTTCAATATTTTCTAATGTAACGGGATGTCCTGCTTTAATGGCTTCATACATAGAAGGTGCCCCTTCCGGTTCCAGGCCTATCACTTTTGTTTTGGGAGAGAAGGTTTTAAATGCCGATCCTACTCCGGCACTCAATCCACCACCACCTACTGGTACAAACAGAAAATCAATATCAGATTTGTCTTCCAGAATTTCCAATCCTACTGTTGCCTGTCCTTCAATGATACGGATATCATCAAAGGGCGGGATGAAAGTCATTCCGTTTGCTATCGTATATTCTTTTGCCGAAACCGCGCAATCATCAAATGTATCGCCGGTTAATTTTACTTCAATAAATCCATTACCAAACATTTTTGTCTGGCTAACTTTTTGATTGGGGGTGATGATTGGCATAAACACCACTCCTTTTACATTCAGTTTTTTACAGCTGTAAGCGAAACCCTGTGCATGGTTACCGGCACTGGCACATACCACACCTTTTTGTAATTGTTCAACAGGCAAGCTGCTCATCATATTATAAGCACCGCGCAGTTTATAAGAACGTACTACCTGCAGATCCTCTCTTTTCAGATACACATCACACTGGTACTTACGCGACAGGTTATGGTTGTACGTAAGTGGTGTACGGTTCACTATTTTTTGCAGGCGTTTTTTGGCGCTTTCAAAATCGAGAGTGGGTGTTGCTATGATGTGTTGCTCTTCCATAATAAATAGTTTACTCACTCCGTCGTCACACGAAGTGCCGACAGAGTGAGTGGATATATTAGTTGGCTGGCGCCTGATTTTCAGGACGCAAACTTCTCACAGTTCTTCCCGCCTGCCACATTTCGCTATCGTGTAATTCTTTCAATTCTGCATCTAACTTCTCACGATAATCTGCTTTACTGTTACTCTCAATAGATTTAGCCGCTTCATTACCTGCCGCTACACTCTCATACAATTCTGTAAATACTGGTAAAGTAGCATCACGGAATTTTTTCCACCAATCCAATGCGCCACGTTGTGCAGTGGTTGAACAGTTGGCATACATCCAGTCCATTCCATTTTCTGCAACCAATGGCATCAATGATTGGGTTAATTCTTCAACGGTTTCATTGAATGCTTCAGAAGGAGAATGTCCTTTTGCACGCAATACCTGAAACTGTGCAGCAAAAATTCCCTGAATAGCTCCCATCAAAGTACCACGCTCACCAGTCAAATCGCTGAACACTTCTTTCTTGAAATTGGTTTCAAATAAATATCCACTTCCAATAGCAATACCTAAGGCAACTACTCTTTCAAATGCACGTCCGGTAGCATCCTGGAAAATTGCATAGCTACTGTTCAATCCGCGGCCTTGTAAAAACATTCTGCGCAAAGAAGTTCCTGAACCTTTTGGAGCCACTAAAAATACATCCACATCAGCCGGAGGAATGATACCGGTTTGCTCATTATAAGTAATACCAAATCCATGAGAAAAGTATAATGCTTTACCCGGAGTCAGGTGTTTTTTTACAGTAGGCCACATAGCTATCTGAGCAGCATCGCTCAACAAATAACAAATGATGGTTCCTTTTTCAAGGGCTTCTTCAATTTCGAACAAAGTTTGACCTGGAACAAATCCATCAGCAACAGCCTTATCCCAGCTTTTAGAATTTTTACGTTGACCAACAATTACATTGATCCCATTTTCCTTCTGGTTCAATGCCTGTCCAGGGCCTTGTACACCGTAGCCAATTACCGCTACTACTTCATCTTTCAGCACTTCCTGTGCTTTTGCAAGAGGGAACTCGTCGCGAGTCACTACATTTTCTTCTACGCCACCAAAATTTAATTTTGCCATTTTTTAAGGTTTACACCCCCCAGCCCCCTGAAGGGGGAGTTGAGTTTGTTTTTAATTAATATTACTTGTTACAAAATAATTTTTCGCTTTTCTCCTTTGACTCCCCCTTCAGGGGGCTGGGAGGTTACATCGTAAACACTTCATCCTGCTTATCCAAAAATTCATTCTCTATCTGCTCTTCTCCCGGTTCTGCATCATCAAACTCTTTCAGTTTTTCGTGAAAGCCTTTGCTGTCTTTAATGATGGCAACTCTTGCGCTTCTTACAAATTCTATCAACCCGTAAGGAGCCAATACTTCTACCAATTTCTCTGTTTCTTCTCTGTGGCCACTGGTTTCAAAAATGGTATAATCTTTTCTGATCACTACTGCTCTTGCACCATACTCGCGTAATAATCTTTCTACTTTTACTTTTTCTGCTATCTCATCAGTAGGTACTTTATACAAAGCCAGTTCCTGCCAAACGATCTCATCATTCGTATTATAGTAGGCTTTCAATACTTCTACCTGTTTCTCTATCTGGCGAGCCAGTTTTCTCACCACTTCTTCTGTTTCATTGATCACAATGGTAAAGCGGTGAATGCCTTCTGCCTCTGATGGCGAAGTATTCAGACTCTCAATATTGATCTTTCTTCTTGAGAACATGGTAGCAATACGAACCAGCAAACCAATATGGTTTTCGGTGTATACGGTTATGGTAAATTCTTGTCTCATATGAACCCCCTAGCCCCCTGACGCTTGCGCCATAGCTTCAGCGTCGGCGCAAAGGGGGAATTAAAATTGTTTACTAAATATGTTTTGTTTCCTATTCATGTTTTGATTTCCTCCTAACTCCCCCTCTAGGGGGCTGGGGGGTATTATTTCAACCTCACCTCACTCACACTACATCCCTGCGGCACCATCGGAAATACATTGTTCTCCTTACCTACCATCACTTCCAGTAAATAAGATCCTTTGTGCTCCAGCATGGTTTGTAATGCCTGTTTCAGGTTATCTCTTTGTGTTACTTTCTGTCCTTCAATACCGTAGCCTTTGGCAACCATTACATAATCCGGACTGGCAATATCAACGAATGAATAACGCCTGTCGTTAAATAATTGCTGCCATTGACGCACCATTCCGAGGAATTCATTATTCAGGATCATGATTTTTACATTGATACCGGTTTGCATAATCGTTCCCAGTTCCTGTATGGTCATTTGAATACCACCATCACCAATGATCGCAACAACCGTTCTGTCTTGTGCACCAAATTTTGCACCGATGGCAGCGGGTAAGGCAAAGCCCATGGTACCCAATCCACCTGAGGTGATATTACTTTTACTCTGATTAAATTTTGCATAACGGCAGGCCACCATCTGGTGCTGACCCACATCGGTTACAATGATCGCATTACCATCTGTAAGTTCATTCAGGTTGCGGATCACTTCACCCATGGTTAATTTTTCTGTGGATGGATGAAGTTCTTCAAAGATCACTTCCTTGTTTTCTTCTGCATCACATGCTCTAAATTTCTCGAGCCATTGAGGATAGACTTTTGCTTCAACCGCTTTTGTGAGTAAGGGTAAAGTTTCTTTACAATCACCCCATACACCAACTGTTGCTTTTACATTCTTATCTATTTCTGAAGGATCAATATCTAAGTGTATCACTTTAGCCTGCTTGGCATATTTATCCAAACGGCCTGTAACACGATCATCGAAACGCATACCTACCGCGATCAAAACATCACATTCATTCGTCATCACATTCGGACCATAATTCCCGTGCATGCCCAGCATTCCAACATTCAAAGGATGGTCCGTTGGCAATGCACTCAATCCAAGTATTGTCCATGCAGAAGGAATACCCGCTTTCTCAATAAATACTTTGAATTCTTTTTCTGCCCTACCTAATATCACACCCTGACCAAAAATCACAAATGGTTTTTCAGCTTCATTGATCAGTTTGGCTGCTTCTTCAATGTATTCTTTTCTTACAATCGGTTTTGGGCGATAGCTGCGTACATGATTACATTTCTTATATCCTTCATAAGAAAATTTCTGCATCTGTGCATTCTTGGTAATATCAATCAATACCGGACCGGGTCTCCCGCTTCCTGCTATATAAAATGCTTTTGCCAATACAGCAGGTATTTCTGTTGCATCAGTAACCTGGTAATTCCATTTGGTTACCGGAGTTGTAATATTTACCACATCGGTTTCCTGAAAAGCATCTGTACCCAATAAATGTGCAAACACCTGACCGGTGATTGCCACCAATGGTGTACTATCAATCATAGCATCAGCCAACCCTGTAACTAAATTTGTTGCACCCGGGCCACTTGTTGCAAACACCACTCCTGTTTTTCCTGAAGAGCGTGCGAACCCTTGTGCAGCGTGTATTCCACCCTGCTCATGTCTTACCAATATATGTTTCAGCTTATCATGATAATCATACAATGCATCATAAATAGGCATGATGGCACCACCAGGATATCCAAAAACAGTATCTACGCCTTCTACAATCAATGCTTCCAGCACTGCCTGTGATCCCGTTAATTCACTACCCTTCTCCGACGAAATAATTTTCGGCTCCGGATTTACTGTTGTTTCTATTTTTTCAATTGTACTCATACAATCTGTTTTATTCTTTTATAATTCCCTTAGTAAAGTCCCCCTTTTAGGGGGATTAGGGGGTATCCGTTACACACCCTTCCGAAGCATCTTTTACATGCTGCGCATATTTAAACAAAATACCTTTCGTTGCTTTTAATGCAGGCTTCGTCCAGTTAGCTTTACGCTTTGCAATTTCTTCTTCAGAAACTTTCAGCGTCATTTTTTTGGTTGCCACATTCAATTCAATTCTGTCTTCATCCTGCACCAATCCGATCAATCCGCCTTTGTACGCTTCAGGTGTAATATGACCAACTACAAAACCATGTGTACCACCACTGAATCTTCCATCTGTAATTAATGCCACACTCTTACCCAATCCTGCACCAATGATGGCAGAAGTTGGTTTCAACATTTCAGGCATACCTGGTGCACCTTGCGGACCAACATATCTGATCACCACCACATCGCCGTGTTTTATTTTTCCTGTGTTGATTCCTTGTATCAAATCCTGTTCTCCATCAAATACTCTTGCGGGACCTTCAAACAATTCACCTTCTTTACCGCTGATCTTGGCAACGCTTCCGCCTTCAGCAAGATTGCCGTACAGAATTTGTAAATGACCTGTTGCTTTAATTGGCGTTTCTAATGGAAGGATAATTTTTTGTTGATCAAAATCCAGATCAGGAACATCCGCTAAATTTTCAGCAACCGTTTTTCCGGTTACAGTTAAACAATCACCATGCAGAAATCCTTTTTGCAATAAATATTTCATCAGTGCAGGCACACCACCATATTGGTGCAGATCCTGCATTAAATATTTTCCGCTGGGTTTAAAATCTGCCAATACCGGAACTCTATCGCTGATCACTTGAAAATCATCCTGCGTTAATTCCACATCCACACTCTTTGCCATCGCAATCAAATGCAGAACAGCATTGGTACTTCCTCCCAATATCATAATAATCGTAACTGCATTTTCAAATGCTTTACGTGTCATGATATCTTTGGGTTTAATATCTTTTTCCAACAGGTTTCTGATTGCCTTACCTGCATCCAAACATTCTTTTTGTTTCTCATCACTCAAAGCAGGATTGGAAGAAGAAAACGGCAAACTCATTCCCAATGCTTCAATAGCCGATGCCATTGTATTTGCAGTATACATTCCACCACAGGCACCTGCACCCGGGCAGGCATGCTGTATGATTCCTTTAAAATCTGCTTCGTCTAAATTGCCTGCTAACTTTTGTCCCAGCGCTTCGAATGCAGAAACAATATTTAAATCTTGTCCTTTATAATGTCCCGGAGCAATCGTTCCACCGTACACCATAATAGCCGGACGATTCAAACGTCCCATCGCCATGATCGATCCCGGCATATTTTTATCGCAACCCGGTAAAGCGATAACCCCATCATAATATTGTGCACCACAAACTGCTTCAATAGAATCTGCAATAATATCGCGGCTAACCAATGAATAACGCATGCCATCAGTACCATTACTCATACCATCACTTACACCAATGGTGTTAAAAATCAAACCCACCAGGTCACTTTCCCAAACACCTTGTTTCACCAATTTGGCCAAATCATTCAGGTGCATGTTACAGGTGTTACCATCGTAACCCATACTTACAACGCCAACCTGTGCTTTCTTCAAATCTTCATCAGTTAACCCTATCCCATACAACATAGCCTGCGCGGCAGGTTGTGTGATATCCTGTGTTAAAGTTTTACTGTACTTATTGATTTCGTTTGCCATATTTCTTTTTTATCAACGATATATCTTTTTCAACTTTTGTTGTGCTCGCCTTTGCGAAGCTTCGGCGGAGCAAGGTCACTCACTTGTACCGTTGGTTCGCTATTCAGCTTTTTTTGTGAATGGTCAATGGTGAATTCTGAATATGAAAAATTGACAATTCACCATTGCCCATTCACCACTTCCTACTCCACCCCAATCACTTCATCCACCAACGCTTCTTTATTCTCCACAATCAAATTTTTGTATGCATCCTGAATTAATTTACTTACTGTATTTTCCCATTTCAATGCAAAAGATTTGTTATCGTATGATTCAAACCCAATCACTTCGGCAGCAGTTCCGCAAAAGAATGCTGCATCTGCGCCGTAAACTTCTTCTTTTACAATTGTTTTTTCTACTACCGGAATATTTAATTCATCGCACAATTCTAAAACTGTTGCCCTTGTAATACCGGGAAGAATATTTCCGAGTGATGGCGTAAACAATTTTCCATCTTTCTCATAAAATAAATTTGCTCCCGGGCCTTCTGCTACATTACCATTCATATCTGTCAACAACGCTTCATCAAAACCCAATCCCTTGGCTTCCTGACTGGCAAGGATAGAGTTTACATAATGGCCTGCTGCTTTGGCATGGATCTTAAACCCTTTGGGATTGGGGCGCTGAAAAGAAGATGTCATTACACGTAATAATTTATCTCCCAAAAATGCCCCCATCTCCCATACTTCGATCACCAAAAAAGATTCTGTATTCAGATTGAAACTCATATTGGCCGGTGCATACACAACCGGACGGATATAAGCATTCTGCAAATTATTCTTCGCCAGTAATTCGTAAGTAATATCAATGAGCTCCTGTGTTAACCATTCATACGGCAGATTCAACGATTGCGCAGAAATTTTCAAACGGTCGTAATGTTCTACTGCTTTGAATATTTTGGTTTCTCCATTTACCGTTTTGTAAGAACGGATGCCTTCAAAAACAGAATAGCCATAGTGAAACGACTGGCTGTAATAATCCATTTTCGCCTCCGATGCTTTTACAAAAGCACCGTTGAGATACAATACCGTGTTTTCGTTGTAATAACTTGCCATACACTTTTTTTTATAGTATTTGAAAGGTTGCAACCCCTTGCAAATACTGGTTCTTTGATCAGCTAAGGCTAAATAAAAAGCCCCGCCTTTTTGGAGGCGGGGCTTATATGCTTAGTATTTTTTAACTATATAAGGTTTCCTCCTCCATGCAGTGCAGGAATAATAATGACTACCACAATAATGACTACCGTGTTGATGAAATTATTATATGTACTGCTTTTGAACATAGAGGAACTTGTTGAAACAAAACTACTTCCTCCACTTCAAAAAACAAAGAACTATTTTTTATTATTTTTAATGTTGAGTGTTAAATGCTAAATGAATTCAACATTTAACACTCAACATTCAAAATAATTATATAATCGTCGATTGGTTCAAACTTGCATTATTGCTGCGTCTGTCACCCTTATTTCTTTCAATATGATCGGTGATCAGATCGCCAATAGCTGTAGTTGCATAATTGTTGATCGGATCAATATCTTTCGAAACAAAACCGTGCGATAATGTCCAGGCCACTGCATCACGTATTGCTTTTGCTTCCTCTGCCAGTTGAAAATAATCCAGCATCATTGCTGCAGATAAAACAGACCCCAATGGGTTGGCAATGTCTTTTCCAGCTGCCTGTGGATACGATCCATGAATCGGCTCAAACAAAGCCGTTTTATTACCAACCGATGCAGAAGGTAATAATCCCAATGAACCGCTTAATACACTTGCTTCATCACTGATGATATCACCAAACATATTCTCGGTTAATACCACATCAAACTGTGCAGGGTTAAGTATGATCTGCATGGCAGCATTATCAACAAACATATAATCAACCACAACATCACTGTATTGCGCAGCAATTTCCTGAACCACTCTGCGCCAGAGGCGAGAAGTTTCCAATACGTTTGCTTTATCTACCAGTGTTAATTTCTTTTTTCTTTTTTGTGCATATTGAAATGCAAGATGTGATACGCGTTCTATTTCAGCTTTGGTGTATACACAATCATCAGAAGCCCTTGTCTGATCTTCACTCAATTCTTTCTTTCCAAAATAAATACCACCTGTTAATTCTCGAAAGATCACAAAATCGATCCCTTTTAATTGTTTGCTTTTTAAAGGAGATAAATGTTGCAATGCATGATAGGTATTAATGGGCCGAATGTTTGCAAACAATTGCAACTCTTTTCTCAGTTTCAGCAAACCCTGTTCAGGACGCACTTTTGCAGTAGGATCATTGTCATATTTCGGGTGACCAATGGCCCCAAACAAAATAGCATCGCTCTGCAAACAGGTTTCAATGGTTTCATCAGGTAAAGGGTTCCCTGTTTTATCAATGGCATCAGCACCCATAATTCCGTAGCTGTAATGAAACACATGCCCGAAACGTTTGCCAATTGCATTCAATACTTTAATGGATTGATTGGTTACCTCCGGACCAATGCCATCTCCTAATATTACCGCGATCTTTTTTTCCATCCTCTGTATAATTATTTAGTTTGTATTATGCTGCTTTGCCTTGTTGTAATTGTAAAGTATAGGTAACACAAGGCGGAATTTCTTCTTTATAATGACTTACATATACCAATGTTTTTTTCAGGTTCACGCAGATATCATTGATCAATGCAATGAATCTTGCTGTCACTTCTTTATCCAATCCCTGACAAGGTTCATCCAAAATCAACAAAGGTGGATTTTTCACCAATGCCCTTGCGAGTAGTACCAACCGCTGTTCTCCATTGGAGAGTTGTTTGAATAATTTTTTTGAGAAAGCATTAACTTCTAACAACGACATCCACTGATCAACAATTGATCTTTGTTGTGTACTTAATTGTCTGAACAAACCAATCGTATCAAACAAACCGGAAGCCACTACTTCATAAGAGGAAGCAGAAGATTCAAAATAATGGTGTAATTCTGGCGATACAAAACCGATTTTTTGTTTGATATCCCAGATAGATTCACCGGTTCCTTTTTTTCGATCGAAGAGATAAATATCATTGGCAAATGCCTGTGGGTTATCGCCATTCACTAAACTCAGCAAAGTAGATTTACCCGAACCGTTGTGTCCGGATACATTCCAGCACTCGCCCTTCTTCACTTCCCAATTAATATTATCGAGAATTTTTTTATTGCCATAACTCACATTTGTATTCACCATACGGATAGCAAAAGAAAAATCAGGATACGTATACGCTGGCGGAACAGATTCAAATGATTTTGTGTAAGAAATATTTACAGTTGCATTTGTGGGTTTCTTTTCAGCATCAAAAACAGAGCGAGGAATCACAGAAATTGTTTTTCCGTTTTCCAGTTTTGCTACATGTGTAATTGAATTTGGAATATCCGACGCAGAAGTTACCAATAAAACATGAACGCCTTTTGCAACCAATGCATCGATGATCTCATTCAGCATTTTTCTTGCAGTAACATCGAGACCTGTGTAAGGGTTATCCAGCAATAGCCATTCTGCATTTTGCAAAATAGCTTTGGCCAATTGAAAACGTTTGTGTTCGCCATTTGATAATTGAATCAACCGCGTATACTGAACATGTGCAATGCCAAACAGTTGTAAAGTATTTTCTATGAAAGACTGATCAACAGTAATTTCCAGCAATGCTTCCTGCACAGTTACTGCATCTTCCGAATCGTTTGAATTAAAACGTTGCTGGTAATAAAAAGAAGAAATATTGGAGAGATTTTTAAACTGGTGTTGCTGCGCGATCACATTTATTTTTGGCTGATGACCTGATTCATTTGTAAAAGAAATCAATCCCCTGCCAAAACATTTTCCGGAAAGCACATTCACCAATGTGGTTTTACCGCTGCCAGAAGGACCGATAACAGCAAGACATTCTCCGCTATGTACAGTAAAGGAAACATTCTGCAGCACAGGTTGGCCCGAGAGCTGCACCGTGAGGTCTTTTACCTGCAAAAGGGGGAATGTTTCCATAATTGTTTCAGCGATTATCCCAGCTGTGCTTCAAAAGCTTCTATCTGCGCTTTGTGATTGATCAAATAATCTATATCGTCGTAGCCGTTTAACAGGCATGTTTTTTTGTAATGATTGATATCAAATATTTCCTGTGCACCAGTTGCATCAATGGTGATGGTTTGTTGGTCAACATCAATAGTGATGGTGGCTTCATTACCCAATGCAAAAATCTGCGCTAAAAATTCATCACTCACTTTCACCGGCAATACACCGTTGTTCAATGCATTGTTCTTAAAAATATCAGCGAAAAAACTTGATACCACTGCTTTAAAACCATAATCCTGTAAAGCCCATGCTGCATGCTCACGCGATGATCCACAACCGAAATTTTTTCCGGCCACCAAAATTTCTCCGCTGAACTTTGATTGGTTCAATACGAAATCTGCTTTGGGTTTTGTATCATCGTTGTTCTCATAACGCCAGTCGCGAAACAGGTTCTTGCCAAATCCATCCCTTGTTGTCGCTTTCAAAAAGCGTGCAGGAATGATCTGGTCTGTATCCACATTTTCCATGGGAAGCGGAACGAATTGGCTGTGTATTTTTTGTAATGGAATCATACCCCCTACCCCCCTAAAGGGGGAATTATTTTAAATGTGATTATTAATATTTTGTACGCTCATCTTCAAAGAATTACTTCCCAATTCCCCCTTTAGGGGGTTAGGGGGTTTAGTGTTCTTACATCTGTAACTACCCCCGTAATCGCGGCAGCAGCAGCTGTTAACGGGCTCGCCAGTAATGTTCTTGCACCTGCGCCTTGTCTTCCTTCAAAATTTCTGTTGCTGGTGCTGATACAATATTCGCCTGCCGGAATTTTATCTTCATTCATTCCCAAACAGGCACTGCAGCCCGCCTGACGGATTTCAAAACCGGCATCTTTAAAAATTTTATCCAAGCCTTCTGCCTGTGCCTGTTTGGCAACCTGCTGTGAGCCTGGAACGATCATCACCTGTACATTTTCGTTTTTCTTTCTTCCTTTCACTAATCCTGCTACTAAACGAAGATCTTCAATACGTGAGTTGGTGCAACTTCCAATAAATACATGCTGAACAGGCATACCCAGTAAGGATTTACCCGATTCCAATCCCATATATTTTAATGCTTTGATGATATTATTTCTTTCACCTTCATCAGCAATGGTATCTGTTACAGGAATATGGCCATTGATCGCAATACCTAATCCGGGATTGGTACCATAGGTGATCATCGGTTCTATTTCTGATGCATTGATATTGATCTCATAATCAAACACCGCATCTTCATCGCTATACAGTTGTTTCCACTCAGTTAGTTTCTCTTCCCACTGTGCTGCACCGGGAGCAAACTGACGACCTTTTATATATGCGAACGTGATTTCATCAGGAGCGATCATTCCGCCTCTGGCGCCCATTTCAATACTCATGTTACAAATGGTCATTCTTGCTTCCATGGATAATGCTCGAATAGCTGAACCTGCATATTCAACAAAATAACCCGTGGCACCGCTCGATGTTATTTTTGATATGATATAAAGAATGATATCTTTTGATAAAACCCCATTATGCAATTCACCTTCAATATTGATGCGCATTACTTTAGGCTTGGTTTGCAGTAAACATTGCGATGCAAAAACCATTTCCACTTCACTGGTTCCAATGCCAAATGCAACTGCACCAAATGCTCCATGGGTTGAGGTATGACTATCGCCACAAACTATGGTCATGCCAGGTTGTGTAATACCCAACTCAGGTCCTATTACATGCACAATACCCTGAAATGCATGACCCAGGCCATACAATTCAACATTGTGTTTTTTACAATTTGCGATCAGTTGTTCTACCTGTAAACGAGATAATTCATCTTTAATAGGTAAATGCTGATTAATGGTTGGAACGTTGTGATCGGCAGTTGCCACCACTTTGTTGGGACGGAAAACTTTCAGTCCGCGTTTTTCAATTCCGTTAAATGCCTGTGGACTGGTTACTTCATGTATAAAGTGTTTATCAATATACACAACCGAAGGGCCGTCTTCAATTTTCTGAACGGTGTGTTTGTCCCAGATCTTATCAAATAATGTCTTTGCCATAAAAGTTAATTAAAGCGTGGTGTAGAAACACCACGCTGCTCAAACTAAAACTATACTGATGAGAAAATCCTAAATAATGGCCAGTTCAGGCTTGTAAGCCTTTGCCAGCTGGTGTAGGTCGTCTTCCTCTACTTCTTTTTTACCGTCTGCAACCCGCAGAAACGAATTGTATAAAATATCTATATCGTTACGGTTGAATTCGTATCCTAGTTTATGAAAGCGGTGTGCGAGTGCACTGCGTCCGCTGCGTGCGGTTAACACAATCTTGCTTCCATCGGCACCCACTTCTTCAGGGTTGATGATCTCGTAAGTCAATGAATCTTTCAAAAACCCATCCTGGTGAATACCTGATGAATGAGAAAATGCATTGGCACCCACAATCGCCTTATTAACCTGTACCGGAACCCGCATGGTTTCTGATACTTCACGGCTGATGGGGTTCAACATTCTGGTTTGAATATTGGTATACAATCCCAAATGTTTGTGTTGTTTCAATACCATCACTACTTCTTCCAGAGAAGTATTTCCGGCACGTTCGCCCAGGCCGTTAATGGTACACTCAATTTGTCTGGCACCAGCAACGACCCCGGCTATCGAATTGGCGGTAGCCAAACCGAGGTCGTTATGGCAATGGCAGGAGATCACCGCCTTATCTATATTAGAAACATGGTTTCTCAGATAAGCGATTTTTTCTCCGTATTGGTATGGTAAGCAATAGCCGGTAGTATCTGGAATATTTACCACTGTAGCGCCGGCTTTAATAACGGCTTCTACTACACGTGCTAAATATTCGTTGTCTGTTCTTCCTGCATCTTCTGCATAGAATTCAACATCATCCACAAAATTCTTGGCCCATTTTACTGCCTGTATAGCACGTTGCAGGATCTCATCCTGTGTAGCATTGAATTTTGCCTTGATATGAAAATCGGAAGTGCCGATCCCTGTATGGATCCTTGGCCTTTTAGCGTACTTTAATGATTCACCGGCTACTTCAATATCTTTCTGCACGGCACGGCTTAAACCACAAACCGATGCGTTTTTGATGATCTTTGAGATCTGGGTTACCGAATCAAAATCACCGGGACTTGAAATAGGGAACCCGGCTTCAATAATATCCACACCCAACGCTTCCAGTTTCAGTGCCAGCTCTACCTTTTCTTTGGTATTAAGCTTACACCCCGGAACCTGTTCTCCATCGCGGAGCGTTGTGTCGAATATAAAAACCTGTTCGTCCATTAAACTTTCTTATTTCAGGATTTGAGATAAAAAGGCAGGCTATATAAATTTGTTATCGATTGCCTTTAACAACAAACAGATAGCCTGCCATTTTCGAATGTACAATTGCTTATATTGGGAATGAGATCAAAATTGATGGTAATTTACACTCTATAACAGAGGGTAAATCTCCTGAAATCCTTATCTGTATTGGATTTTGCTATAAAAAAATTACGATGCCCAACCGTTCTACAGATACTTTATTTCAGCTGGTTCAGTCGCTCGAAAGGTCCGAAAAGCGGAATTTTAAGCTGTACATGACCCGGAACACCACTTCGGGCGATCTGAAAGTGATCCAGCTATTTGATGCGTTAGACAAAATGAAGAGCTACGATGAAGAACAGTTGTTAGTTAAAAACCCATCCATCCAAAAACAGCAGCTTTCTAACCTGAAAGCCCATTTATACCGCGAAATACTGGCCAGCCTCCGTTTATTGAATCAGGAAGAGAATATCGACCTTCAATTACATGAGCAACTGGATTTTGCCCGGCTTTTGTATAATAAAGGATTGTATCTGCAAAGTTTGAAAATACTGGACCGAGTCAAGGACCTTGCCCGTGCCAATAATCAGGTAACCTATATTTTACAGGTATTGTTTCTGGAAGAAAAGATAGAAGCCTTACATATTACCCGAAGCATGCAGGACAGGGCAGAGAAACTGAGTAACGAGGTAACTGAGGTTAATTGCCGGTTAACATTGATTGGAAAATTGTCTAACCTCTCCTTACAACTATATAGTTGGTACATTAAAAACGGCCATGCGAGAAACGAGGAGGATACCAAAGCGGTAGATGCTTTTCTGAATAATGAAGCTTTAGAAAAAGCAAAGGATGTAAAGGGCTTTTATGAAAGATTGTATCGCTACCAATGTTATTGCTGGCATGCATTTATTACACAGAATTTTTTATTGTACTATCGATATTGCCAGAAATGGGTAGACCTGTTTGATGCAGAGCCTAAGATGATAGAAATTGAAACGGCGCATTATATTAAAGGGCTGCACAATTTGATGGGTGCGCATTTTGATCTTCGCAATTACCAGAAATTCAATGATACTATTCTGGTGTTTGAGAAATTTATTCAAACGCCTGTGATCCTTCAAAACAGGAATAACCTGATACAAACTTTTATTTACCTGAACATATCAAAGCTGAACAGGCATTTTATGGAAGGTACATTTACTGAAGGTCTTGCACTAGTTCCTTACATTGAAGAAAAGCTGAATGAGTATGAATTGTATTTAGACAGGCATCGGATTCTTGTGTTCTATTATAAAATAGCATCCTTGTATTTTGGCAGTGGCGATTTTGATAAGAGTATTGATTACCTCAACAAGATCATTAACTGGAAAGTGGATCTGCGAACTGATCTGCAGTGTTATGCGAGGTTATTAAATCTGATTGCGCATTATGAACTGGGTAATTTTGATCTGCTCGAATACCTGGTAAAATCTGTTTACCGTTTTATGTACAAAATGCAGAACCTTAGTACGGTGGAAGAAGAAGTGTTTGGGTTTTTACGTAAGTCATTCCGTCTTTCACCTAAAGAAATAAAAAAAGAGTTTGAAAACTTACTGGCTGCCTTACAACCACTTGAAAAAAACCGTTTGGAAAGCCGCGCTTTTATGTACCTAGATATTATTTCGTGGCTGGAGAGTAAGATCCATAACCAGCCGGTTCAAAATATTATTCGTAAGAAATATTTGGATGCCAAGAGGTGTGAAGAGGTTTAAAATTAGTTCTCTAAAAACTGCGCCCTTGCGTGCAAATTTTTCTCGCAAAGGCGCAGTTGGTTTTAGGAATGCACGGTATTTTTTATACCAATTGGACATTAAAAATAGCCTAGTGCTAAAACCAATCTGATCCCCTCTTTTTCGTTTGTATTGATCTACCCTCAGATATTCTATTTGCTATTTCTTCCCATTGCCCCGTCCTTCAGATCGGGGATATAAATTTCTTTTGAGATTGTTTTCGGGGACTTTAGTCCCGAGTGTTTCGACACGGGGCAAAAGCCCCAAAGTAGAATTAATAGGTTCATCCTATCCCACCTTAAAAGGTGGGGCAAAGCGAAAAGAATACTTTTCTCTCTTCGCATGGAGCAACCAAATTCAAAATCACTACCCTACATTGATAGGGATTGTAGAAAAAATTTTAATGAATTTTCAAAAAGAGACAAAGTCAGGACAAATACCATTGATTTAGTGAAATTTCAATGTTGATTTGGTATTATATTCAATCTTCAATCATCCTCCATGAAAAGACTAACTGGTTTTTTATTGATTACTCTTCTGGCTTTTTGCTTTGAAACAACTGCCCAAATTCAAAATGCGCCTGAGAAAAAAGAAGGTATGGGGCCGTATACCCAACTTATCATTCGTGGTGTTACATTGGTAAACGGAACAGGCGCACCACCATTGGGGCCGGTAGATATTGTGATTGAACAAAACAGAATTGTACAAATAAGTGTTTTGGGTAATCCTGATGCAAAAATTGATGCTGCAAGAAGACCAAAACTGAAAGAAGGTGGTAAAGAACTAAACTGCGAAGGCATGTTTGCTTTACCCGGATTGATTGATATGCATGGCCATATAGGCGGTACTGCACAAGGTACTCCCGCAGAATATGTTTTTAAATTATGGATGGCCCATGGCATTACCACAGTGCGCGATCCATCGGCCAATAATGGTTTGGATTGGGTGTTGGATGAAAAGAAAAAAAGTGCCGCTAATGAAATTACTGCACCAAGATTATTTGCTTATACCGCTTTTGGGCAGGGAAGCAAAACACCCATCGTAACAGCCGATCAGGCAAGGGCCTGGGTGCAGCAGAATGCAAAGAATGGTGCAGATGGAATTAAATTTTTTGGTGCATCACCCGAAGTAATGGATGCTGCTATCAGAGAAAATAAAAAACTTGGGCTTCGCTCCTGTTGTCACCATGCACAAACCGATGTGGCAAGATGGAATGTATTAAGCTCTGCCCGCGCAGGTATGACGAGTATGGAACATTGGTATGGATTACCGGAAGCATTGTTTACAGACAAAACCATTCAGAATTTTCCTTTGGATTATAATTACAGCGATGAACAAAATCGTTTTGAAGAAGCTGGTAAACTATGGAAACAGGCCGCCGCACCTTACAGCGAACATTGGAACAAAGTGATGAATGAATTGCTATCACTTGATTTTACACTAGACCCAACCTTCAATATTTATGATGCCAACCGTGATCTGCAAAGAGCACGCAGGGCTGAATGGCATGAAACTTACACCTTACCTTCTTTATGGAAATTTTATGAGCCCAGCCAGCAATCACATGGATCTTACTGGCATAACTGGGGAACGGAACAGGAAGTGGAATGGAAAAACAATTATCGGTTGTGGATGACTTTCATCAATGAATATAAAAATCGCGGTGGCCGTGTTACAGCAGGATCAGACAATGGCTTTATTTATCAGACTTATGGTTTTGGCTATATCCGTGAACTGGAATTGTTACGCGAAGCAGGTTTTCATCCTTTGGAAGTAATCCGTTCTGCCACTTTATATGCCGCACAGGCATTGGGTATGGATAAAGAAATAGGAAGCGTAGAAGTAGGCAAACTGGCAGACATCATTGTTATAAACGCGAACCCTTTAAAAAACTTACAGGTACTTTATGGCACCGGTGCCATAGAATTGACCAAAGAAAATAAAGTGGTACGTACCGGTGGTGTTTTGTATACCATTAAAGATGGTATTATATATGATGCCAAAAAACTACTCTCTGATGTAAAACAAATGGTAGATGATGAGAAAAAGAAAACCAACTGGCAGTTAAAGCAACCGGGAATGTAGGATGCTTATTGTTTTTTTTTAACCCGAAGACGCAAGGGCGTTATATTTCGCAAGGATATTTCCTTATAATTTTCTTTGCGCGCTCTTGTGTCTTTGCGGTTAACCTATAATGCGTGATAATCTTTTACATTAAAATACTATCCTTCAATGGAAATGTAATATAGATCCCACACCCATTACCGGGTGAGGTTTGTATATCAACAATTCCATTATACAGATCTGAGCGGCTGATGATATTATAGATACCAATACCTTTTCGTTGCTGGTTAAGATCGAAGCCAACACCATCATCGTGGATCTTTATATAAATGAATTGTTTGTTTCTAACCAATTCAATATTTACATGCGTGGCTTTAGCATGTTTGATGATATTATTCATCTGTTCCTGCACCATTCGGAAAATACTCAGTTTAAAATCATACTTGATATCATCTTCTAAAAATGAATCTGCTGTTAATTCTATCTGTATCGGGTTTACAGCAGATACATCATCCAGTAACCCCTCAATGGCCTTACTCAAACCAAAGTGTTTGATCAATGGCGTTACAAGGGTTTGAGATAATTTTCTGATCTCTTCAATTGAATGCATCACAAAATCGGATGACTGCTTTAATATATCAACAGCTTCCGGGCATTTCTGTATGGCCGATGCGATATACATCATCGCAACCGTTAATTGCTGGTTTACATTATCATGCAGTTCGGTACTGATCTCGTAACGTTCTTTTTCCTGCACCTGAATCATGGCTTCTGTAATTTCTTTCTGCTTTAGTTGTTTCTCTTCCAGTAATTTTTCTTCCAATCGTACTTTTTCTGTGATATTATTATGGATAGCAAGAATAGCAGATCTTCCTTTATACTCGATCTTATGCGAAGAAATATCTAAAATAATTGATTCCCCATTTTTTTTTATATGCTCCCATATACCTGATCGTTTGGGGATATCTGTTTCAATAAATTCTTTTGCGAAATTGATCAGTTTATCATGGTACCATTTTTCGCGAAGGTTTAATACGCTCATGCCTATCAACTCTTCTCTTGAATACCCGTACTCATCCTGTGCCACATCATTTACTTCCAAAATTTCAAGAGTCAGAAGGTCCCAGATAAATATAGGTAAGGGGTTATTAAAGAAAAGGTTACGATAGCTTTCATTGCTTTCTATCAAACTAAGTCTGATACGGTTACGCTCTAAACTATACTGAATGGATTTTGACAGCAGTCTTTCATCAAACTCACCTTTGATCAGGTAATCCTGTGCACCACTCGACATGGTTTCGAGTGCCAGTTCAGTATCTGCCAATCCGGTTAGTACAATGATAGGTACAGTAGAAGCATATTCCTGCACCTGGCTGAATGAATTAAATCCTGAACTATCCGGCAGTGAAAGATCCAGCAATACAACACTGATCTTTTGCTGATTCAATACTTCAATGGCTTCTGCTGTACTCGTGGCTTTGTACACCTTATCAAACGGCAGGCGTGTAAGACGGAGTGTTTCCTGCAACAAAAACAGATCGCCTGGATTATCTTCTACAATTAGTATTGAAAGCTGATTGGTGTTTTCTGGTATAGCCATTGTTTATAAATTCATCGCCTGATAATATTATCCCTATTCTGTTTATAACAACTGATCACTGATCGTACTTGTTAAATGTTTTGATTGATCTAACGGAACTCATCAACTGATTTGCTGATAGTAAAATAAAAGCAACTTCCTTTACCAAGTTCTGATTCAACCCAGATCTTTCCGCCATGGCGTTCTACAATTTTTTTGCAGATGGCCAGGCCTATTCCTGTTCCGCTGTATTCATTCTTATGATGAAGGCGTTGAAAAAGAACAAATATCTTTTCAAAGAAAATGGGTTTGATACCAATTCCATTATCCTTTACACTAAAAATAAACTGATTGGCTTCCTCTTTTCCTTCTATCCGGATCTGTGGCGAACTTGCGGTATTGTATTTCAAAGCATTCCCTACCAGATTCTGAAACAACTGAAACAGCTGGGTTCTGTTGGCCTGTATCACCGGCAAATCGTCAATTAAAATTGAAGCATGAATTTCTTCTACCCTGCCTGCAAATACATTGGCCACTTCTTTCAATAAACCATTGGCATCAATTTCAGAGATATCATCCTTATTTGAACCCACTCTTGAATATTCAAGAAGATCCATGATCAGTTTTTTCATCCGCTCTGCACCATCCATGGCAAAATGGATATACTGTTCAGCAGTTTCATCAATCTGATCCTCATATTTTTTCTTAAATAGCTGTAAAAAACTGGTGATCATTCTTAAAGGCTCCTGCATATCATGGGATGCGATATAAGCAAACCTTTCAAGTTCAATATTAGAAGCAGCCAATTCTTCAGCCCTTTGTTTTAAACGATTATTCAGTTCCAGCATCAATGCCTCACTTTCTTTTCGTTCGCTGATATCTCTTGTGGCACCAACAAGACGGATTGCCTTCCCTTCTTCATTTCGTATGATATAACCCTTATCATGCACATACGCATAATGGCCATTCTTTTTCAGAAAACGGTATTCATCTTCCCAATACTGTTCATTGGGATTATCAAGTACCACCTGTCTTTTAGCAAGCAATGGCTGCAGATCGGATGAATATACTCTTTTGTTCCAGAAATCATTATCCTCATCTGCATCTTCGGCATCATATCCAAAAAGGATCTTCAATCCTTTACCGGTTCTTACCACTTCATTTGTTTCGAGATCCCAGTCCCAAATAGCATCGTTAGTGGCCTGGGCAACCATATCATAACTCTGGTTACTGGAGCGTACCGCTTCTACCGCCATTTTGTTTTCAAGAATGACCATCAACAGATTTTTTGCTCTGTTGAGTGTACTTTCCTCTTCCTGTGTAGGTGATTTAACACGCTTATAATAAATGGCAAAAGTTCCTAATACACGGTTCTGCGAGTCTAAGATCGGGAATGACCAACAGGCTCTTAATCCTTCTGCCAATGCAGCATCCTTATAATCCACCCACCTCACATCATTTTCTATATCTGAAACAATTACCTTTTCTTTTCTAAATGCTGCAGCACCACAGGAACCGGTATTATCCCGGATCTCCCCTCCCTCAAAAGATTCACGAAATTTTACTGCCAGGTCTGGCGACGACCAATTGTATAATCTGTTTCCTTTTAAACGAAGCACTGAGCAAATCATTCCCGGATGAAGGTTTTGAATTTCCCTCAGGTAAAAATTAAGTGTTTCTTCCAAAACACTATTTGGACGTGCATTCAATTCCAATACATCTCTTTCCAGTTTTTCAAGTGTCCTCAATTTTCTTACCTCGGTAACATCTTTAAAATAAACAGAGATGTTTTTTTCGGAAGGATATACACTTACTTCGGCCCAAACTTTATAGATTGGAAAGTAGTCCTTGAAGCGAATTGATTTATTTTTAACCACTATTGTCTCATAGTCCACATTCTTTTTTAAAACAGTAAGTTCAGGAAACTCTTCCCATAAATTTTTACCTATCAATTCTTCTTCTTTTTTCCGCAATAAGGCTTCTGCTGCTTTATTAAAAAAGAGAACATTCCAGTTGAGGTCT
The DNA here is from genome assembly GCA_947372235.1 of Chitinophagaceae bacterium. Taxonomy (GTDB): domain Bacteria; phylum Bacteroidota; class Bacteroidia; order Chitinophagales; family Chitinophagaceae; genus Sediminibacterium. The sequence continues at coordinate 24,483 of CANBSW010000002.1, forward strand.
ACAATAAAGAATCCATCTGTAATACTATCCAATACCCCTTCCATTAAGATGCGGCCATCTTCTTCTTTTTGATGAGCTCTTTTCGTTTCTTCAAGTAATTCTGTAAGTTGTTGCTCCTGTTTTTTTTGTTCCGACATATCTGTAGCTTCAATACTGGCGATCTCTTCGCCATCTTCATTTATTAATCTTACTGAGGAATACATGACAGGAAACCGTTCGCCGTTTTTCCTAATCCCTGTAAGAAGCCCTTTGATCGTTCCTTCCGTTTGTTTTATCCGCATCATTTGTTCAAAGAGATGGTCCCGGGTATCAAGGATACTGGCACCACCAAGCCTTTTTAATTCAGCTTCTGTATAACCAAACATTTGGCAGGCAGCTTTGTTGGCTTCCAGAATCGTCCCATCTATCTTGGCAAAAAAAAATGCATTCTGTGAAGTATTAAAAAGAGTTTGATAAATAGATAGATTTCTCATGTACTCTTTATGGATAGTTGATTCGGAATTACCGGATAATAATATTTCACTTGTTTCAAAAGCAAGCAAAGCCCAATTTCGCTACAATTTCGAATTCTTCCAAGATTTGTTTGGAAAAGCCGGAATGAAGGGTATTATTGATCGTATCAATACATAGTTCTGCCATTTTTAGCCCAACAAAAAATGGTTGATCAGCCTTTTTTAGGTGTAAATTTTTCAACCTTGTTATCAATTGGCTTTACAGTACCTAAAAAAGCATAAATAGCCGCCAGGTCCGACTCCTTCATACCGGAGTACATTGTCCATGGCATAGGTGTATTAAAATCCGTTGGCTGAAGTTTGGGTGAACGATAGCTACTGTCGCGATACAATTTAAACCTGGCTATAAACTGATCTTTTGTCATATTGGCAATTCCCGCGCCCTGCCGTGTAATATTAGAAGAACGCACGGTGCCGCCGGGAAACTGGAACTCGCGTCCGCCACCAAATTCTGTTCCTTTGATGATCTCTCCTTTGTTTTCTTTGGAATGACAAATAACACAAGAAGCCATTGTAACCAGATAAGATCCATATTGAACAGTATCTGTTTCTTTCGGGATAGTAACAAAGGCCGGTTTCTGAGGTGCAAGGTGCATAAGTATATTAACCGGAAAATCTGCTTTTGATACCGGCACTTCATTTTCTATTGATGGTAATGAGCGGATATAAGCAATAATGCTGTAGATATCTTCCTTATCAGATTTACCAAAATGCTCATAGGGCATCAGCGGAAATAAAGGGCTTCCATCCCTGCTTACCCCCGAAGTAACTGCCCTGAATATTTCACCATCAGTCCAGCTGTTTAATTTATTCGGTGTAATATTTCGCGCATAAAAAAATCCCGGGAACCCGAATTCCCGCGCAAATTTTTCTCCACCTTTTCCATCGGTTCCTGCAACCATTGGACCGGAGTATAAAGACCAGTCGCGGGTTGAATGACAGTCAATACAAACGGCAACGCTGGTAGCCAGGTATTTACCACGCTCAATGCGTTGGGGAGTTATGTCAACTTTCAGATCAGTAGCTTTGCCCACATCGGGCAGAAAGAAGTAAATATAACTTGCAGCAAGGCTAATAATAAATAATAGCCCAACAACAATCAACAGCAATGCTTTGAATGCTTTTTTCATTCAGGTATAGTTTAGGTTTATCGGAAGGCTTTGATAAAAATAAAAATATTTTTGTAAACCTGGTAACCATTTACCAAATAATATCGATTAGACATAATAATCTACTAATTCATTGGTATTTGTAATGAATGTTTCATTAATGTAACTGTCGTTAATTTGTTTTTTGAAACACATAACATAGGTTAAGAAAAGAAGAATAGGAGTTTATTTATTTGCCGCAGATTCGCAGATTATTTACACAAAAATAATCTGCGAATCTGCGGCAAATGATTTTGTCACGCAAAGGCACTAGGGCGCAATTTTAAAAACTTATGCCGAATAAATCCTCTCTATTGCATCCTTAAATTTCTCCATCACCACTTTTCTTTTCAGGCTCATCTTCGGTGTCATCTCACCGGTTTCAATTGTCCACTCGCGGGGAAGGATCTCAAATTTTTTGATCTGCTCTACGTGGTTAAAATATTGATTGAAACTCCCTACAATTCCCCTGTACAGTTCCAATACTTTTGGGTGATGGATCACATCTTCATTGGTGGTGTAGTTGATTCCTTTTTCTTTCATCCAATCTTTTAATGTTGCAAACGAAGGAACAATCAATGCGCCTACAAATTTCTTTTCTGCACCCACAATCATGATCTGCTCTACAAACGGACTTTCTTTTAATTTGTTTTCGATAGGTTGTGGTGCCACATATTTACCACCGCTGGTTTTAAAGAGTTCTTTTTTACGATCAGTGATCTTTAAGAATTTTTGATTTTCAAACACACCAATATCGCCTGTATGCAGCCATCCGTCAATCACTGTTTCGGCAGTAAGATCGGGGCGTTTGTAATAGCCTTCCATTACGCATGGGCCATTTACGCAGATCTCACCGTCTTCTTCCAACTTTACCTGTATGCCATTGATCACGGGACCAACGGTTCCAAATTTGGTTCCTCCCTTTTCTGATCGGTTTACGGATATTACCGGACTATTTTCTGTTGGGCCATACCCTTCATACACAGGCACTTTTGCGGCATTAAAAATGCGCAACAGTTTTACCTGGCAGGCTGCACCTCCTGTTATCACAAAAGAAACATTGCCACCCAAGGCCTCGCGCCATTTTGTGAAGATGAGCTTATTGGCGATAGAGAGTTGCATATTATACCATACGCCACCACTGATGCGGTTATCATATTTCTCTGCCAGATCCACCGCCCAGTAAAATAATTTTCTTTTAATACCGGTTAATTCATTACCCTTTGCCATGATACGCTCAAATACTTTTTCAAGTAATCGCGGTACCGTAGTAAATCCATTGGGTTTTACTTCGCGCAAATTATCGCCAATGGTTTCTAAACTTTCTGCATAATAAATGCTGATGCCACTGTACAGATAAATATAGGTACAGGTTTTTTCGAAGATATGATTGAGTGGTAAAAAACTTAACACCCTTGTATCAGGTGCATCGTTAAATGGAAAACTTTCTTTGGAAAACTGAACATTGGTATAAATATTTTTATGGCTCAGCATTACACCCTTTGGTGTGCCTGTTGTACCGGAAGTATAAATAATGGTGGCGAGATGTGAAGCCGGAACATTTTGCTTTATAGTGACGATCTCCTGTAAAGCGGCATCATCTGCCAATGCAGTTACTTCTGTCCAGTTTGCAGCACCGGCAATATTATCAAATGTATATACCTGTTTGATAGAGGGTACATTGGCAAGCAGGTCTTTTACTTTCAGCAGTAATTCTTCACTGCTTACAAAAATGTATTTTACTGCCGCATCATTCAGAATAAATTCCAGTTCCAGCGGATTGGTGGTAGGGTAAACAGGAACCAGTATAGCACCCAATTGCTGCACAGCCAGATCTGTAAAAACCCATTCCGGCCGGTTATTGCTGATGATGGCAATTTTATCGCTGCCCTCCGGTGTCATATCATTACCACTAACACCCAGCTTGTGTAATCCGGCGCTTAAGCGGTTTACAGTATCTGCCACCTGTTGGGTACTGTAACTAACCCATTGGCCATTTTCTTTGGCAGCCAGCATATCGGGCTTGGGAAAATGTTGCAGTTGATGATCTAAGCAATCAAAAAGTCTTTTAATGGTCATTTGCAATCGGGTTTTTAGCTGGCGGTATCTTTCTTTCAATCTCTATATCTGCACCACCAGTATTTAAGGAGTTTCAAATTAGGTAAATAAGCACAAATAAAAAAGCCGATGTTTTGCATCGGCTTTACTTAAAAATATTACTGTTTAGCGGTTAAAGTAGTATTGCCCCACCGGTACTTTAAACACCCGACTGCCCTGAAATGCTTTAAACCCTTCCATCTCTTTATTATGTTTTTTTAACCAGGCATCATACGTATCCACCGGAATGGATGGCTGAAACAACCAATATTGGTATGCTTCGAAAAGTCCCTGGCTCAAAAGATATTGTTGCTGCTCAAATAATCTGTAAGGAAATTGTTTTTGTTTGCTGCTGATCCATTCAATAATAAAGCGTGTACGGATACTTAACAAGTCATCCATTCCAACCATTTTTGTTTTGGCAGAAGCTTTGGATAAAACATCGATCAAAGTCTTTTCAAATATAGAAGCTGTTTTAGAATCTTTTAATTGCTGCAATGTGCCAGGAATTAAAAGGCTTTTATAAGCGATCAGCACCTGTGGTTTTATTTCTTCTGTCCGGGTTGAATAACTTTCGAGGTTTAAAAAGAATTCTCCATAAATAGCAGCCCGCAGCCAATCGCCTTTTCTGATATGGTATAAAGTGGCATTGTAATAATTACTGCTGTAGCCGGGATCAACTTCAATTCCTTTTTCCCACTGAACAATCGCTTCATCTATCTCTTTATCCAGCGCATATATTTCTGCATACTCATTATAGATCACTCCGCTATTAGGAAATTTTTTTAGTGCCTTTCTGTAAAGTACACCTGCTTCTTTGTAAGAGGCGATCTCTTTATACGCAAGCCCAAGTATTTGAAAAGCCTGTGGGTCCGCATTAGGATTTTCTACCATTTCCTTACCCACTTCAATGGCTCTTGAGAAATCTCTTTTTAAAAAATTGGTGTAACATAGGTCTTTTTGGATCTCAATATTATTGGGTTCTTTTTGCTTTGCTTTTTCGAAAAGAATGATGGCATTGTCAAAATCCCCACCCTGCATCAGTGTCCGCGCATTTTCCTGCATTACCTGTACTGTTTGTTCCTGTGCCTGCAAGTCGCAAACAAAACCCATCAGTAACAATAAAAGGAAAACATATTTCATGATTCAACATTGATGCCTGTTATAAAACAGGTTATTCGTAGATCAGGTGCGTTAACAATCCATCTCTCAGTTTTGGTTCAAACCATGTGCTTTTAGGAGGCATCACATTTCCATTATCGGCAATATCAAATAGTTGATCAATGGTTACCGGATACAGGCTGAATGCTGCTGCCATCTCTCCACTGTCAACTCTTTTTTCCAGTTCTGCCAGTCCGCGTATACCCCCAACAAAATCGATGCGTTTATCTGTACGCTGGTCTTTAATGCCAAGTAGTTTATCCAAAATATTATTAGACAGAATCGTTACATCCAAAACACCAATCGGATCAGTAGTATAAGTACCTGCTTTGGCGGTTAGTTTGTACCAGTTCTTATCCATATATAAACCAAAATCATGCAACTGTTCAGGTCGGTGTGCTTCGTTATTAACCAATTCTACCGTAAACTGCTTACTCAGTTCTTTGATAAAACTTTTTGGTGTTAACCCGTTCAAATCTTTCACCACACGGTTATAATCCATGATGTATAACTGGTTGGAAGGGAAAAGCGTGGTTAAAAAATAATCGGCACCTTCTTTTGCATTTGTTCCCAAAGCTTTTCTCACTTTAGCCGCAGATGCTGCGCGATGGTGGCCATCCGCAATATAGGTGCATGGAATTTCTTTGTCGAAAATAGCCGTGATCTGTTTTGTAACCACATCGCTGCTTACGATCCAGATAGTATGTTGTATGCCATCATCCGCAATAAAATCATACACTGCAGATTTGGTGGTTTTCCAGTCGTTGATCAGTTTATCAATTGCATCATGATTACGGTATGCTAAAAAAACATTACCTGTTTGTGCACCTGATGTTTTGATATGATTGATCCTGTCCTGTTCTTTTTCAGGACGTGTAAATTCATGTTTTTTAATGATGTCTTTTTCATAGTCATCCACACTGCTTACACATACCAATCCGGTTTGTGCACGGCCATTCATGATCAGCTGGTAGATATAATAACATTCCTTTGATTCGCGGAATAAAATATCACGCTTAATAAATGCTGCGAGGTTTTCTTTCGCCTGTTCGTACACAGACATATCATGAACATCTACTGATTCGGGCAGATCAATTTCACTTTTGGTGATATGTAAAAAAGAACTGTGGTTACCCTGCGCTTCCGTTTTTGCTTCTGCGCTGCTTAATACGTCGTATGGACGACTGGCTACCTGCTTAGCCAATTGTGGCTGTGGACGAAGTGCCTTGAACGGTTTTATGCTTGCCATTGCGCAAATATCAGTAAATAATTATAAACGAAAAGTTATGAATGGGAGGAGGGATAGTTCAGGGTTCATAGTTCATGGTTTCAACTATTTACCATAAGTCATGAACCATTAGCCAAATCCGCTGCTACTCTATGTTTCGGGCGAATGTTTGAACCAGTTTTCTGATAGTCCTATTATTTTTTACAAGCCATGTAAACAAACAAATGGCAGTTAGTGCGCAGACAATTCCGGCAATTACATCCAGTACATAATGATGGCTATTATACACTGCCGAGAACCAGATACCCAACATCACAATAGCGAGCAATATGCAGACTTTCCCCAGTTTATTTTTAATAGCATGATATAATACGATCACAGGATAAGCGGAATGAAGCGATGGCATAGCAGCAAATACATTGGAGCTTTTATTGTATAAGGAATGAAAAACATCAGTATTGAAGTAGGTATCAAATCTTTCCAGTCCTGCAGTATTTCCTTTGGTGAAGGGTAAAAAATCAAATCCATGTTGTTGTATATACCATGGCGGTGCTGCGGGATAAATATAGTAGATCACAAACCCGATCAGGTTTACCAGAAAAAAAGTGAGCGAAAAATGAAGGGATGCCATCCGGTTCTTAAAAAATAAATACGTTGCAAATGCAAGTGGAACCGGCATCCAGGAAAGATAGAATGTTCCTGTTAATACATCCAGCAAAGTGTTGTGGTGTATTAACCAGTATTCATTGGGGGTGAGAATATTACTATTGGTATTGATACCGAATAATTTTTTTTCTGTCTGGTACAGAGATTCTATGTGAACAGTATTGAAGAGGTAATTTGGAGCCGCTTTCATGAAATCGAAAATGATCCAGAAAACAATAAAAACAGAAAAGCCAGTTACGAATTTTCGGGAAAGGGTAGATGAAAAATATAGTACATTAAAAAACACAACCAGATAAATCTCATCTATTCTGAAACCGATCAGCCAATAAGCAAGTAATAAATACGCAACCGTAATGGCTGCGATCAATAACACCCGTTTAAAAGCGAACAATGATTCCGTTTGCTGTACTGAGGGGTTATTCATATCAGGGTTTAAATCTTTCAACGATCTCTTTTCCGGTTGTTACATCCGTTCCTTTCATTTCCATGTAAACAATATTTGGCGACCAGAAACTACCGCCATCTACTTTCAAAAAGATCCGGTTTAACAGTGCCTGTTTTTGATTAATGGTTGCAAACACATGATATTTATTATCCTTGGGAGATTGCATTAAAGTGAGCATTTGTTTCTTATAAGAAACAAAATGCAGTTTATAGGAACCGTTTCCCTGCGGTAATGATTTGATGCCGTAGGCAAATACCCTTTGGATATAATTCAGTTCTTTACGCATACCGCCTTCTGAATAACGGATCCAAAATACATGCACCGGTGCTTCAGGATCGGGTTGCCCTTTTTTATCAAGGTTCAACTCACAAACAATGGTATTGGTATTGGAGGTACGCTGTAAATAAAACAATTGATTAGGATTACCGCCCGGCACCGGAAAAGTATCCTGCGGATCCGCTGACACAGCAGCGATTAACAAAGGCAGTGCTTTTGTTTTTACTACAGGGGATGATTTATAGGTAAATGCAAAACCAGTCAGGATCAATAATCCAAAACCAATCAACAATGTTTTAGAAGTATTGCCGCTTGAACCGGTATTTCTCTCTTCCAGTGTTTTCTTTGCACCCATTAAACGTTTAATCGCTGTTACATTGGTAAGCACTGCCATTAATACAATGGGAAGTGTGAAAATAGAAATGGTTTCCAAAATGTGTTTAGACATTCCATTGATATACCATTTGTGATCGCCGCCAAGATAATGACTGGTAACGCCACAACAAATAGCAGATACCCCAATTAAAATAACCCTTTCAGGCCGCTGCATTAACCCGTCTTTACATTCAATGCCCAATCCTTCTGCGCGTGCACGTGTATAACTCACCATCATCGATCCGATCATGGCGATGAAAGCAAAAATGGAGCTTAAAAAATAATGATGTCCCACGAGGTAATAACAGATCCCGAAAAACATTACCAGTTCACTGTATCTGTCAATTACAGAATCAAACAAAGCACCAAAAGCAGAGCCCATATTACCCAATCTTGCCACCTGCCCATCCAGCATATCAAACAAACCTGCAAAAAGAATTAATGCGCCGGCCCATCCTACATAAGAAAGATCACCACGGTTGCCCTCTTCTGCGCCTACAATAAAGATCACTGTTACACCTACATTTAAAATAAAGCCGATCACCGTTACCATATTGGGTGTTAATCCCATTTTGATAAGCAGTTTAACAAAAGGATCTATTACCACATAAATACCTTTCTGCAATCTTGTTCTTAGCGGAAGTCTTTCCATTAACAGTTTCTTTTCTAAATCAAAATAACTAAAAATCAAACTTAAACCTTGCACGCACACCCCATGTTGCAACATATGGGTTTTCAAGATAGTTAAACCTTTTTACGAGGTCAACCCTGATCAGTTTAAATATATTGGTAACACCTACACTTCCTTCTATATAAGGTTTCTTCTCCAGCGAAAAAGTGGTTGGCGAGCCTTCAAATACCGGGTATTTGATGAGTGAAGGATCTTTGGATGGATTATTCTCATCCCTTACACCACCATATAACATCTTCATAGAAACTACTTCGCGCAATTTCAGTTTCTTTAGTAAAGGTACCCTGTTAAAGAACAGCCCGTTAAAATGATGATCAATATTTACTGCGATAAAATGATCACTCACAAACTCCTGAAAATTCATCAGGTTATAAGAGTTTAACTGGTAAGCATACGTTTGATTGGCGTGGTGGATCGTCATTAAAGGATATGGCAATTTTCCGAAGATATAACCACCTTCTATTACCAGATCGCTATAGCCCAGTTGCGACATATATGCACGTTTTTCCATCCTTGCACTGATGTTTTGGTAATTATACCCACTATTAAAAAGGCCTTTTACCCCGGCAATTGCCCTAAAAGTGAAAATGGGATATTTATTTATGATAGGGATCCTGAATACCTTTCCCTGGTAAAACTGTTCATGTGGTGCCCAACGCAATTCTGCTGAGAATTCACTGGTGATCAGTTTATCTACATTTACCGTTGCTCCATTCTCTACTTTTGTGTAAATGATAGAGCCTGCCGGTTCCTGCTTCCAGTTCTTAAACCCTAATGAATAAGAAAGGTGATTATCAAATTCATGAACATAATCAATTTTAAAATTGCTGTTGTATGTCCATTTATCATTCTTACCCCTTTTAAAGGATAAAAGAAAATTATCTTCCGATACAAACTGAAGCTCCTGCCCGGGAATTTTGGTGTCATGCTGGTATCCCACTTTAATATAATTCAGTGGATAACCATAAATGGATTTGTTGTTGAGCGAATACGTACTGCTCAGAAAATATTTCCATTTCTCATCTTTGAAACCATATGCACCATATCCTTCAAAATAAATTCGCTTACTCAGTTTGGGTGTTGTTCTTCCACCCAATCTCAATTTAAACCCTTCAATCGGATTAAAGCTGTAGAAAGCCGCGGCCGGCCCCAGTTCAAAGCCACCAAACTGTGTGTATCCGGCTAACAGAAAAGAAAGAAACGCCAGCGTTCTGCGGAAAGAAGGCATTTTTTCAAGACTATCAATATTGCTGTAAATTTTTGATTCAATTTTCGTCAGGGTATCATGCCGGTTCTTTTGCCAGAAAGTATCTGTGTGTTGATCTACATCTGCTACTTTCACTGTGGCCGCTCCATCATACAAAGTATCGGGTAATGGTTTATTAATGGCAAAGTTTTTAAACGAAACCGTACGTTCTCCAAAAAAACCGGTACCGGAGTTTTTGGTTACGCTTGCATCGGCTGCAACCACGCTTTTACTGAGGTGATAACGGCTGTCTTCACTTTTTTCAAAATCAAGGTCAATATGCAGTTCCCTTACCCAGTTCAGATTGGCATTCTTACTCAGGAACATATTGATTTTCTGAACCGCATAATTTCCATCCAGTGTAATAAACATGTTCCCCCTGAATAAAAGATCATTGGTATTTCTTGGAGTAAAATATAGTTTGATCAGTTTTTGTCCGTTGGCATCCGTAATGGTATCGCGGATATAATACATGTAAAAAGTAGGACCAAGATCTGAGATCGGGCTCAAAAACTGGTAGGTAAACAAAGGGATATCATTATCATAGATATCTACATCCATGATCAAACGGTTCAGGTATTGGCTTACACCTGCATTATCAATATACTCACCAAAATTCACACGCTTCTCTCCCGTAACAATGGTTTTTGTTTTCTCTGGTTTCTTACGGAAATATTTTTTAGACAGGGTTTCTTCCAGGTAAACCGGTAATAATGATTTGCCTTCTACTTTGGTGGTATCCCTGTTTTCAAAAAGGAATTTGTAATTCTTGAGCAGTTTTGAATTGGTTATTTTATCAGAAACATTACTAACAGATACTTCCATTTTTTCATACTGGTCGTACTGCACATAATCATAATGTTCTGTTCGGTTAATTGGTTTATTATCAATTACACGTTTGATCAATTCAACAGCCGGGTTGCCTTTATTTTTATAGGATGCTCTTTTATTAGTGCTTACCGTTACGTTATTTATGGCTTTTGGATCAAACTCCATTGCCACATTTATGGTTTGAGTAGTGTTAGGTATAATGGTCTTAACCACCATTTTATAACCAACATAAGTGATCTGTACCGTAGGATTGGTTCCTGTTGACCGGAGTGTATATTTTCCTAAACTATCAGTAACCGTTCCCCGGCCACCTTTAAAAACAACACTTACATATTGCAAAGGTTGTTTGCTGATCATATCAGTAACCACACCCTGCACAACGGTTTGTGCAAAGCCATGCATCCATCCCATTAATAGTAACAGAATCACCAACCCGCCACTTCTCATTTTACTTTTCATTCTCAATTATTTAAACACAAATCTTTTTTGCAGCATATAATTATAAAAGATACCAACCATGATAGATACGAGTATTTTAGAAACCAGGTAACTCAATCCCGCATAATTAGTTAACAGAAAAACGCCAGCGGAAACCAAAACCAGATTTCCCATCCAGACCATGATATATTTAAAGGCCTGAAAATGAATCTTTTTATCATGTGCTTTGAATACCCATGAACGGTTCATCAAAAAGTTTATAACGCCCCCGCTTACCGTTCCCAAAACACTTGCCAGCAGGTACCAGCAATGGAACACTTCTTTTAATACCACAGTAATACCAAAATCAACCAGTGTGGCTGTTAGCGATGCTGCCTGTGCTTTAACAAATGTTGCCATAGTTTAGAATACATATATAATTACCTGCAAAACAAGATTGCTGTAAACCCCTGCCAGCACATCATCTGTCATTACACCCCAGCCTCCGGGCAGTGTTTCTGCTTTTCTGATATACATTGGTTTTACGATATCAAAAAAACGAAACAGTATTAACCCGATTACTATCCATTTTATTGTTACGGGAATAAATAATAAACTGATATACATTCCTGCCAACTCATCAATAACTACCCGGCTGCTGTCTTCACCCCATTGTGGTTCTACTTTTGTTGCCGACCAAACTCCGATCACCGTAATCAACACTGTTACTGCGATCATTCCTTTATCAAAAATGCCATCGCGTTGCACCAGCCACCATGCCACACAACCGGCTATTGCGGCAATGGTTCCGCCTCCTTTGATAAAACCGATACCAAAGCAACTGGCTATCCATTGATGAACTTTTATCATAATGCTTCTACCAGATCCTGGTAATAATCCAATCCCAAATGTGTGATCAGGTCCTCACCCATAATATGCCTCAAAGTATTTTGTAATTTGATTAATTGTTTGAAGATATCATGTTCCGGACGCAGTCCGGGTGCCGTTTGCGGCGATTTGAAATAGAAGGATAACCATTCCTGAATACCCGTCATATTTGCACGTTTGGCCAGATCCATGAACAAAGCAAGATCCAATACGATCGGCGCTGCTAAAATGGAATCGCGACAAAGGAAATTGATCTTGATCTGCATGGAATAACCCAGCCAACCGAAAATATCTATATTATCCCAGCTCTCTTTGTTATCGCCATGCGGCGGATAATAATTGATACGCACTTTATGATACAGGTCTCCGTATAATTCAGGATTAATATCCGGTCTTAATATATCATCCAGCACACTCAGCTTGGAAACTTCTTTGGTTTTAAAATTATCCGGATCATCCAATACCAAACCATCCCGGTTACCCAGAATATTGGTAGAGAACCAGCCACGAATGCCCAATGCTCTCGCGCTTAAACCCGGTGCCAGTATGGTTTTCATTAAAGTTTGACCGGTTTTAAAATCCTTACCACCAATCGGTGTTCCGGTTTCTTTAGCCAGTTGTATTAATGCAGGAATATCGCAGGTAAGATTGGGTGCGCCATTTGCAAAAGGAACACCAAGTTTAAGAGCTGCATACGCATAGATCATACTGGGTGAGATAGCAGGATCATTATTTCTCAACCCTTCTTCAAATGATTCAATGGTTTGATGCACATCAGATTCTTCAATATATTTTTCTGTTGATCCACACCATACAATTACGATTCTGTTACAATCATTTGCTTCTTTAAAATTTTCAATATCATCCATCACAGCCAATGCCAGATCATATTTGGTGTCGGCTTCTTTAATATGTTTGCCATCCAGGTTTTTGATATACGATTTATCAAACACCGCTTTCATCGGAACAATCGCTTCCAGTTCTGGTTTGATGGATTGTAACAATGCAGGTTCCAACACTTTTGCATTTAATGCCGCTTCGTAAACATTATCAGTATATACATCCCATCCACCAAAAGCAATATTGCTAAGCTCTGCCAGTGGCACAAAATCTTTGATCAGTGGATATCTGTCTTCCGTTCGCTTACCCAAACGGATAGAACCCATTTGCGTGAGTGCCCCGATGGGTTGCGAAAGTCCTTTATTAACAGCTATTACACCGGCGATCATGGTAGTGGCTACAGCACCAAGGCCTGGCAAAAGAATTCCTAATTTTCCTTCAGCGGATTGAATTTGTTCTTTCATTGTTTTAGTTTTTTCTGCAATATTGTTATCAATAATTATGCTACAATTTATTTTTCATTGCGCAAACCCCTGATCATAATACCCATGATCGATTCCATTCTGGGTTCCAGTTTTGCGTATCGGGCTTCTATAAACATATCACGTTCCAATCCTCTTAATGAACTTACCATTACAGAGGGCAACAGATCCAGATCTTTACTGATCTGTTTGGTAAATTCCCCATTACTAACGCCAAATTTTAGGATACCCTTTACCAGATTGGTTTCCTGAAGATCATATTCTGTATGCAGGTGTTTCATACAACGCATATTTTCCTGCATTTCACCTTTAACCACTTTATACAGATTTACTCTTTTCTGAACCGCTTTTATTTTGGATAATGTAAATGCCTTTAGTTTATCTTCTGCTGTAATGGCTTTTTCAACAGCCTGCTTTACATGATTGAAAACCTCGCCCATTTCTTTCAGGATCACGGCATCAAAAATATCTTCCTTGCTACAGTAATAATAATAGAGGGTACTCTTTCCTTTCCCCATGGCTTTGGCAATATCTTCCATGGTGGTCTTTTTCACACCGAATTGTTGAAAAAGTTTTTGGGCCTCTTTCAAGATCTCGTCCCTGATTATATCGTCTTTTACAGAAATCATATTTTCGACCAATATCGTATTTTGGTCCAAAACTAAGTCAAAAGCCGTTTCGCAGATTGCCGTTTATCAAATTAGCCTTTACGGGATGCGAAATCTTTCATCAGATCGCAGAAGATCTGTACGCTTTCGAGGGGTAAAGCATTGTACATACTCACTCTTACGCCACCAACGGTTCTATATCCTTTTACGCCAATCATGCCTTCTTTTTTACAGAGATCAAGGAAAGGCGCTTCCAATGCAGGATCGCTCAGGAAGAATACGGCGTTCATATGGCTCCGGTCTTCTTTGGCAACATTGGCTTTAAAAACGGGTAAACTATCGATGGTATTATATAAAAGAGCTGATTTAGCCAGACTTGCTTTCTCCATTTCTACCAATCCGCCCTGCTCAATGATCCAGCGAAGCGTGAGCATACTTACATATACAGCAAAAACAGGCGGAGTGTTCATTAAAGAACCCGCTTCAATATGTTTTTGGTAGTTCATGATGGTAGGAATGGGGCGTTTAATCTTTCCCAATACCTCTTTTTTAATAACCACCAGGTTAACACCGGCAGCACCCATATTTTTCTGAGCACCGGCATAAATAAGAGAAAAGCGGTTGAAATCCATTGGCCTGCTGAAAATATCGCTGCTCATATCAGCCACCAGGGGAGCATTGGTATCAGGAAATTGATGCCATTGTGTTCCTTCTACTGTATTATTGGTGGTGATATGTAAATATTTTGCATCAGCCGGAACCGTAAAGCCTTTATTGATATAGGTGTGGTTCTTATCAGATGAATCTGCCACCACAGCAATATTTCCGAAGAGAGAAGCTTCTTTAGATGCCTTCTTACCCCAGATCCCGTTATCGCAATAAGCGGCAGTTTCTCCATCATCCAGTAAATTCATGGGAACCTGCATAAACTGGGTAGTAGCACCGCCATGCAGAAACAATACTTCATAAGAATCATCCAGTTGCATCAATTGTTTTACTGATGAAACTGCTTCATTCAATACTTCCTGAAACCAGGCGGTGCGATGGCCTATCTCCAGAATGGATAATCCTGTATCATTAAAATTGAGAATTGCCCTGGAAGCCTGTTCCAAAACTGTTTGTGGAAGAATAGAAGGACCTGAATTAAAGTTATGTAGTTTCATCTTGCTCGCTTAAAAACGCAAAGTAATAGGATTTGGGGGACATGGGGAAGAAACGTGTGCGTGAGACGTGAATCGTCAGTCGTCAGTCGTGAGTAGTCTATTGGCAATGATGAATATCTTCCACAGTTATTTTAACTGACGACTGACGACTGACCATTAATTTTAAATTCTTAATTTCTAATTATTAATTACTAACTGCTCTCATGCATATCCGTAACCCCGCCCGACACTGTAAACTTCATCGCATCAGCTGCGCTTACATTATTGAGTAATTTGATGCGCTCTATGGGAACAATATATGTTATTCCGGAAATGGCATAAGAATGTGGTACATAAACAGTTACATGTTCTGCCATTGTAAAATGATGCGAACTGTCCTGGGTGATGAAACCAATGCGCCAAACATCGGGTGCATCTATATTGACCAGTACGGGTTTGTCGAATTTCTTTTTGTTGCCGGCAAATGCCTCCAGAAAATCTTTAACAGAAGAATAGATGAATTTAATGCCCGGTGTCTTTTCCAAAACGGTATCCAGTAAAGCCACCAAACGGCCCACTACAAATAAGGAAGAGATCCATCCTACAAACAATACAAATGCGATCACTACTATAAAACCGAGGCCGGGTATTTTATTAAGATTGCCTGCTGCATCTTTTGTAAGCAGATCGGGAGCAATGGCATGAATGATATTGGGCAGGATATCATCTACAAAATTAAAAAGCCCCAATACCACCCAAATAGTGATACCAATAGGAGCCAATACGATCAGTCCCTGGAAAAAAAACTGCAATAATCTTCTCAGATAAGCCCGGAAAGTCAGCTGACGCTCAGCTTTGTTCATACAAAAGGAATTAGGCTGTAAAGTAAGCAAGAAATCAGGATTTATCTGTAGAGAACCCCTGAAACAGACCAAAACTAACGAGGGTGAGCCTTTGAAAAAAGCGCATTCATCCAAAATAATAACCGCTTAACACAAATTTTACACTAAAAAACAGACGGAAACTTTGGTAACGTTTAAAGTTTCCATAGTTTTGTTCTCTTTAATAAAATTATGGAACCACAGGAAAGAATAGTAATCAAATCACACGAGTTGTTTATGCGCTATGGCATACGCAGTGTGAGTATGGACGAAGTTGCCAACCACCTGGGCATGAGTAAAAAAACCATTTACCAGTTTTATGCTGATAAAGATGCCCTGGTTGAGGATGTGATCGATATTGAGATCAACCGGAATAAATCGGAATGTATTGGCCACAAGCAGGGAAGTGAGAATGCAATTCATGAAATATTCCTTGCGATGGATATGGTAAAGGAAATGCTGAGCCACATGAACCCTTCGGTGATCTTTGACCTTGAAAAATTCCATCCGAGCGCATTCAAAAAATATAGCGACCACAAGAACAAATTCTTATATACCACCATTCGTGAAAACCTGGAACTGGGAAAGAAAGAAGGATTGTACCGCGAGGAAATACAAACAGATATAATGGCAAGGTTCAGACTTACCTCAATGTTCATCATTTTTAACCACGAATTGTTTCCATTGGGTAAACACAGCCTCGCGCATACAATAGAAGAAATTACAGACAATTTTATATATGGCATTGCCACTGCAAAAGGCCAGAAACTAATTCAAAAATACAAGCAACAAAGACTAAAAACCGAAACTGTATGAACAAAAGAGTACCCAAACAACTGGGATGGCTGTTAGCTTTTGTATTGATGGCCAATGCCCTCAATGCACAAACACCGCCAACCAAATATGAATTAACCATTCAACAGGCTGTTGAATTTGCACAAAAAAATAACACGCAGGTTAAGAATGCGTTGCTGAATGTTAAGATACAGCAGGAAACCAACCGTGATATTACCGCAGCAGCTTTGCCTTCGGTAACAGGTAGTGTTGGCATGACGAATTATATTAAAATACCAACTTCACTACTCCCTGGTGAAATATTTGGTCAGCCTGCAGGAACTTATATCCCTGTACAGTTTGGAACCAAGTATAATTCCAATGCAGCTATTCAATTAAATCAATTGCTATTTGATGGTCAGGTGTTTATTGCTTTACAGGCAAGAGCCACTTCTATTGAGTTTCAGAAAAAAAATGTAGAGGTAACCGAAGAAGCCATCAAAACAAATATCTACAAGATCTATTACCAGCTGGTATTGAGCAAAACACAGATAGACCTGTTGGATGCAAATATTTCGCGCTTACAAAAACTGGATCATGATGCGAAAGAATTATACAAGAATGGTTTTGCTGAAAAACTGGATGTTGATAAGATTGCCGTACAATTATCAAATCTGCAAACAGAAAAATCAAAAGCACTTAACAGTATCAGCATTGGTTACCTCGGTTTGAAAACACTGATTGGTATGCCTGTGAAAGATACTTTGGTGCTGGCAGACAAGATCAGCGAAGAGCAGATCAAAGAAGATTTTTCTAATGATACCGCTTACCAGTATGCTGACAGAAAAGATTTTCAATACCTGTCGCTCGTTAAAAAATTAAACGAGTTCAATATCAGGCGTTATCAGCTGAGTTATATACCTACGCTTTCAATGAATGGATCGTATAGTAAGAATGCGCAGCGTAATACATTTGACTTTGTGGGCAAAGGAGACTGGTTTACTACCTCTTATATTGGTTTCAATTTATCTGTTCCCATTTTTGATGGTTTTTCAAGAAATGCAAAAATCAAAAAATCAAAACTGGAATTACAGCAAACGGATAACCAGATCGGCAGCCTGAAATTATCGATTGATGGTGAAGTGGAACAATCGAAGATCAATTTCAAATCTGCCTTGGCTACCATGGATTTTCAGAAACAGAATATGCAGCTGGCAGAGAATGTATACAATCAAACCAAAAAGAAATTTGAATCGGGCACCGGTTCCAATACAGAGATCACTGCGGCGCAAACAGACCTGGTAACGGCACAAACCAATTATATCAGTGCTTTATACAGTGCCATTATTGCCAAAGTAGATTATTTAAAAGCAACCGGAAAATTGTAATCCTAAACCAACAAACCTAAACAACACTTTATATATGCAAAAGAATTTAGTCATCCTTTTCCTGGCAGCCACTGTTACACTTGCTTCCTGCGGGTCTAAAACAGAGAATGGATCATTAGCAGATAAAAAATCTGAACTGGATAAATTAAAAAAAGAACAGCTTACAATAGCGGATAAAATATCCTTACTTGAAAAAGATATCGCCAAACTGGATACATCCGCAGTAAAAGAAGACATCGCCAAACTGGTGGGTACGATGGAAGTGACCACTCAAAACTTCTCTCACTATATTGACCTTCAGGGTAGGGTTGATGCAGAAGATATTTCTTATATCTCTCCCCGTTTAGGTGGTGGGCAGGTAAAAGCCCTGTATGTAAAAAGAGGCGATTATGTAAAGAAAGGCCAGTTATTGGTTAAGTTAGATGATGCCATGATCAAACAACAGATCGCTGCATCCAAACAAAATACAGAGGCACTGAAAACGCAATTAACTTTTGCCAAAGATGTTTACAACCGAAGAAGCAATTTGTGGAAGCAGGGTATTGGTACAGAAATTGAACTGATCACCGCCAGAACCAATGTTGAATCTTTAGAGAAACAATTAAAAGCTGCTGATGAAAACATCAAAGTACAACAGGAGCAATGGACAGGTTCTAATATTTACAGTGATGTAGATGGTATTGCCGACGAAGTGAATGTACGGGTAGGTGAAATGTTTACCGGATTTATGGGAACACTTCCACAGATCAAGATCGTTAATACCAACAGTTTAAAAATTGTAACGGATGTACCTGAGAATTATAGCGGCAAAGTAAAACAGGGTTCTGTATTACTGGTAACCTTACCTGATATTAATAAAACATTCAACACAACCGTATCTGTTTCCGGAAGAACCATTGATCCTAATAACCGCTCATTCCGTGCAGAAGCAAAATTATCTGCAGATCCTTCTGTTCGTCCTAACCAGATAGCTCAAGTGAAAATACTCGATTACAGTGCACAAAATGCGATCGCTATTCCGGTAAATACAGTGGGCACTGATGAGAAAGGTAAATATGTATATATATCCGTATCAGAAGGGGGTAAACTGATCGCCAGAAAAAAACAGATCATTGTTGGTGAATTATACAATGAGTTGATAGAAGTGAAAAGCGGCTTGTCTGCCGGAGATCATCTTATCACCGATGGTTTTCAGAATATTTATGACGGACAGCTTTTAAAAGTAGATACGAAAAAATAAGGAAGCATCGTGAATCATCAGGCGTGAGACGTGAGTAAGTAAACACTCTCGTCTGACGATTCACGACTCACGCTCACGCTCACAAAACATAAACCAAACTTATGCATCCATTCATAGAAGGCATAGCCAAAAAATTCAAACAGTTTAAACCCACCAGTTGGGCTGTTGATAATCGCACGGCTGTTTATATTATTACCATACTGATCTCATTGTATGGTCTTACCAAATTTAATACACTGCCGAGAGAGCAGTTCCCGGATATTGTGGTTCCTACCATCAGTGTAAACACGGTGTATTTTGGTACATCGCCCAAAGACATGGAGAACCTGGTAACCAGGCCCATTGAAAAGCAACTGAAAGGGATTAGCGGAGCTAAAGTGAAGAAGATCCAATCTACTTCACAACAGGATTTTTCGTTGATCATTGTAGAGTTTGATACAGATGTAAAAACAGATATCGCCAAACAAAAAGTAAAGGATGCGATTGATAAGGCGCAGACCGATCTGCCCAATGACCTTACACAACAACCCAATGTAAAGGAATTTGATTTCAGTGAGATGCCTATCATGTATGTAAACGTGAGTGGTGAATATGATGGCATGACATTGAAAAGATTTGCAGATAAAATGCAGGACCGGTTTGAAGAGCTCACAGAAATTAACCGTGCCGATATTGTGGGTGCACCGGAAAGAGAGATACAGATCAATGTAGACCCTTTTAAAATGCAGGCCGCAAAACTTTCTTTCACTGATATCGCCAACGCCATTAATTACGAGAACAGGGATATCAGCGGTGGTCTGGTGGAAGTGGGTGAAATGAAAAGAACCATCCGTGTAAAAGGCCAGTTTGTTACTGCGCTGGATATGCAAAACCTGGTGGTTAAAAATTTACAGGCTGCCCCCATTTACCTGCGCGATGTTGCAGAGATCAAAGACACTGTAAAAGAAACTGAAAACTTTGCCCGTTTAGATGGTGAGAATGTAGTAACACTAAACATTGTAAAACGCAGTGGTGAGAACCTGATCAATGCCGCAGAAAAGATCCAGAAGATTGTGGCAGATATGAAAGAGAAAAAAGAACTGCCCCCGAATTTGAAGATCGTGATCACCGGCGACCAGAGTGTACAAACCAAAACATCCTTTAATGATCTGGTAAATACGATCATTATCGGTTTCATACTTGTATTGATTGTATTGATGTTCTTTATGGGTGTTACCAATGCATTCTTTGTGGCACTTAGCGTACCATTAAGCGTGTTTGTTGCATTCCTGTTCTTACCCGCGGCAGATTATATAGTGGGTACGCACGTAACCTTAAACTTTATTGTGTTGTTTGCCCTATTGTTTGGGTTGGGAATCATTGTGGATGATGCAATTGTGGTAATTGAGAATACACACCGTATTTACAATAATGGTAAGGTAAAAGTGCAACGTGCCGCCAAAGAAGCGGCGGGTGAAGTGTTTATCCCGGTATTGGCCGGAACCTTAACCACGCTCGCACCATTCTTCCCTTTATTGTTATGGAAAGGATTGATTGGTAAGTTCATGATTTATCTGCCAACCATGTTGATCTTAACATTGGCTGCATCATTGATCGTTGCCTTTATTATGAACCCTGTTTTTGCGGTAAGCTTTATGCGTCCCGAAGGAAGGGAATATGAAGAAAAGAAAAATACTATTTTCAGAAAACCATTGTTCTGGACAGTGATTGGTTTTGGATTATTATTCAATCTCGCGGGCTGGCACGGCTTTGGAAATTTCCTGTTAACAATGTCGGTCATGATGGTATTAAACCGTTATGTATTGCGCGGAATTATCCATGTGTTCCAGGAAAGAATATTACCAGGTTTAATGAACCGTTATGAAAAAATGTTGCATTGGGTATTAAAAGGCGCAAGGCCAGCCAGGTTATTATTATGGTTATTCCTCTTGTTCCCTATTTCATTGATCATGCTGATGGTTCGAAACAACCCGAAACCTTTCTTTCCAAGTGGTGACCCACATTTTGTATATGTATATTTAAAAATGCCCATCGGAACCAAAACATCTGCTACCGATTCTGTAACACGTATTCTGGAAGCACGTGTGAGAAAAGTATTGGAAAAAGAAAAACCAGGCACTCCCGGTTCTATCGTTGAAAGTATTATTACAAACGTAGCGGTAAGCGCCAACAACCCGAGAGATAATAACCGAAGCGTACAAAGTAATCTTGGAAGAATACAGGTTTCATTTGTACAATATGAAGAACGTAATGGTAAATCAACCGGTCCGTTATTAACAGCTATACGTGAACAGATGAAAGGTATTCCGGGTGCAAGTATTGAAGTAGGGCAGGAAGATGCAGGTCCGCCAACAGATCCTCCCGTTAACATTGAGATCGCTGGTGATAATTTTGACGAGATCTCCAAAGTTGCCTACGATCTGCAAAATCATCTCGATACCAACCGTATTGCAGGTATTGATGCATTGAAAATGGATGTTGATTTACAGAACCCCGAGATCACTATCAACATAGATCGTGAAAGGGCTTTGCGCGAAGGTATCAGTACCGCACAAATTGGTATGGAAATCCGCGCAGCTGTATTTGGTAAAGAAGCCAGCAAATTAAAAGATGGGGAAGACGAGTATAAGATCCAGATCCGCTATAATATGTTACAACGCAACAATATCAGCGACCTGATGAATATGCGTTTAACTTTCCGTGATATGAGCACCATGGGTATCAAACAGGTTCCATTAAATGCCGTAGCTACTGTTGATTACACCAATACATCAGGCGGCATCAAACGTAAGAATGCGAAACGTACCATACAGATCCAATCAAATGTTACCAATCCCGCATTGGTTGGTCCGGTGAATGCAGAGCTTGCCAAAAAGATTGCAGATTTTAAGAGCAAAACAAAAATACCTGCCGATGTAACCATTAATCAAACGGGTGAAAGTGAGCAACAGGCAGAGACCATGAGCTTTCTGGGTGTTTCATTGATCACAGCTTTGTTACTTATTTTCCTGATCCTGGTATTACAGTTTAACAGTTTGAGTAAACCGTTTATTGTATTAACAGAAATCTTCTTTTCCATCATAGGTGTGTTTATCGGTTATGCGGTAACTGGTATGTCGATGGCGATGATCATGGTAGGTGTGGGTATTATTGGACTTGCGGGTATTGTAATCAAGAACGGTATTTTATTGATTGAATTCACAGATGAATTGCGTGGAAGAGGTTATAAAACAAGGGCAGCAGCCATTGAAGCAGGTAAGATCCGTATCATTCCGGTAATGTTAACTGCATTGGCAACTATGTTGGGATTGTTACCGTTGGCAGTTGGTTTTAATATCAATTTTGCTTCCCTGTTCCAGCATGGCGCACCGCATATTTTCTTTGGTGGTGATAGTGTGGTGTTCTGGGGACCGTTAAGCTGGACAATCATTTTTGGATTGATCTTTGCATTCTTCTTAACCCTGGTAATGGTACCAAGTATGTATATCATCAGTGAAAGATTAAGAAGACCGATGGAAAAATTCTACGGCACCAAATTCGTTGCCCTCTTAGGTTTCTTAGGACCGTTCTTCTTTATCACAGTTGGAATTATGTACCTCGTGAGAAGAATACAGGGTAAAAAAGTTTGGATGGGACAACCTAAAAAAGCATAAATAAAATAAGAGAATTGTACAGTTTGTTTTGGGTTTATAATCAGACCGCCCCTCAATTGAGGGGCGGTTTTTGTTTGGCTAAATCAGGTATAAATACGCTTGCATATTTTAAAAAATCTGTGTAAATCTGTGCATCTGTGGCAAAAAAATAAAGATGACAAACGCAAATCAAATCTATCCATTACAAGAGGAAACAAAACTCCTCATCGGCATTGCATTTGAAATACATTCCATACTCGGGAAAGGCTTTCTCGAAATCGTATATAAAGACGCAATGGAGTACGAATTAAAAAAACGATCATTTATATATGAAAGGGAAAAAGAGTATATCGTTAATTATAAAGAGATTATTCTTCCACATAAATTTTATGCAGATTTTGTAGTATTCGATAAAGTTATCATTGAAATAAAAGCTCAGGAAGGAATTGCAGATGTGCACTATTCCCAAACACTTAATTATTTAAGAGTATCTGGATGTAAGGTAGGATTGATACTAAATTTTGGTGAGGGTTCTTTGAAAGTGAAGCGGGTGATTTTATAAGGAGGATAGGATTGCCACAGATGCACAGATTTTCACAGATTATTTTGAAAAGTGCAGCTCCTTTCGGAACTGCACTTACATTAAAAATATTTTACAATTTCCCCATCTCCTTCCCATCTGCATCCAACTCTATAATATCATACCCCAGGCGTTTGAGGCCGGGGAGGATGAGTTGCTTATCTCCCACAAGTAGGATATTCATTTTGGTTACATCGAGGTATTTTTTGGCGATACCATCGATTTCTTTTTTGGTGATGTTGTTTAAGATCGCATTTTGTTTACTCACAAAATCACCTGGTAAATTATACTCCAGTATACGACCTATAAAACCTGCTTTCTGCTGGCCGGTTTCATAATTACGGGCATCACTTTGGCCAATTGATTTTTTCATGAAAGCCAGTTCATCTTCCGTAACCCCACCGGCTGCATAATTTTTAATTTCTTTCATCACTTCATACAAAGCACTGTCTGTAGCTTTTGCCAAAATACCACTGCTAAACGTAAAACTTCCTGTGTATTTGTTACCTGCAAAACTGCTGCGTGCTCCATAGGTCCAGCCTTTGTCTTCACGCAGATTTAAATTAACCCGGCTGTTGAAGGCACCACCCAAATTATAATTGGTTAATATGGCTCTGTAATATTCTCCCGTAGCATCATACGTTAATCCGGTAATATTTCCCACCCTGAATTCTGTTTGTGCCGCTTTAGGGACATTGACCAGATAGATCTTTGTTTTTTCAATGCCCGGTGCAGCTGGTGGTGCAGGGATAGTGAATGTTCTTACAGGCAATTTATTTAAGAAAGCAAGTTTTGGTAAAATTTCTGCCTGCTTAATATCACCTACAATTATAATTTTCCCATCTTCTGATGTGATATAGGTATCATAATACTGCTGTATATCTGCGAAGCTGATATTATTAATTGTTTCAGCAGTTCCTGTTTCCGGTATGGCTAAAATATGTTTGCTGCCATAATTCAGTTTCGCAAAAACGGTAGTTGCAATATTAGTGGGTTGTGTACGGCCACTCTGTAAACGCTGTGCCAGTTGTCTTTTGATACGGGTAAATGCTTCTTCACTGAATTTAGGGTTCATCATTCGCTCTTCCAGCAATTGCAAAGTTCTATCAAGGTTTTTCTTGAGCGTTTGTACGGTAAAGACAATATTTTCATTGCTGTTACTGATACCAACTGAGCTACCCAATTTTTCCAACTCTGCTGAAAATTGTTCTGCCGTATAATTTTTGGTATCCTCATTCATCATCGAAGCAAACAGGTTTACCCAGCCTGCTTTCGATGGATTATTGGCCTCCAGAAAAGTGCCGCCTTTTAATGATACATTCAGCGTTACCGTTGGGATCTCTGTATTTTCTGTACCAATTACTTTGATCTTATTAGGCAAAGTGCTTGTCCAATAAGCAGGAACTTTTACAACAGGATTAGGTCCACTGCCGGGTATCTTACTACGGTCAAAATTATCTTTTGCTTTTACATATTTCAATCCAGCATACCCATAATTAGGCGCTTTGTATTTTGATTGATCGGGTACATAATTATCCGCTGCTGCTTTTGCATTCTCCTGTCCTTTGGTTACCACACTTACCACCAGTCTGTGTTTATCTTTGATGTATTTGTTGTACACACGCATCACATCTTCTTTGGTAACACTGCTGTACATTTTGATAAGTGTACCAATCATGTTTGGATTACCTGCAAAAGTTTGAAAAGCGGCCAGCTGGTTTACTTTTCCTGATACACTTGCCAGTCCGTTGATGTTTCTGTTTTCATTGGCACTCTTGAATTTTTCAATGTCTTCATCGGTAATACCTCTTTTTTCAAACTCGGCAAAAGCCTGTCCTACCAGTTGTTCCATTTCTGCCAGATTTTTTCCGGGATACGGTGTTACAGAAACAGAGAACTCACCGGCCAACTCACTCAGCTGACTGCTCGCACTTGCCGATAGAGCTTTCTGGTCTTTAATCAGGAACTGATAAAAAACCGAGTTGCGGTTTCCACCGCCTCCGCCACCTCTTCCTCCTCCACCGCCGCGACCACCGCCACCTCCCCCGCCTCCACCTAATACCTGTGAGAGGCAAGCCAATGCTGCCATATCAGGATTGTATTCTGCAACGGTAGGATATACAATGCGCAATTGCGGTGTTCTGGCATAATTATCTACATAGCTAACATACCTGTCTTTTTCAATTACAACCGGTGCCAGTTTTACAGAACTTACTTCAGGACAACGGGGGATAGAACCAAAATATTTATCCGCCAGTTTAATCACATCTGCGGTACTGATATCACCGCCAACCGTTAAAGTGGCATTGTTAGGCCCATACCAACGGAGAAAGAAATTCTTCAGATCATTTACACTCACACGATTCAATTCTTCAATATAACCAATGGTTAACCATGAATAAGGATGACCATAAGGATATAGATTTCTGGCTGTTACTTCGCCTGTTAATCCGTAAGGTTGGTTATCATAGTTCTGTCCGCGTTCATTTTTTACTGTGGCTCTCTGCACTTCAAATTTTTGCTGGGTAACAGCATCCATTAAAAAACCCATACGGTCAGATTCCAGCCATAACATTTTTTCCAGCTGGTTACTGGGTACCGTTTCGTAATAATTGGTACGGTCTTTATTGGTAGACCCATTCAATGTTCCACCGGATTCGGTTACTACTTTAAAATGCTGTTCATCCGCCACATGATCGCTACCCTGAAACATCATGTGTTCGAAGAAATGCGCAAAACCGCTCTTACCAATTTCTTCGCGCGCCGAACCAACATGATAGGTAACATCTACGTGCACCACAGGATCGCTGTGGTCTTCATGAACAACAATGGTTAATCCATTGGGTAAAACATATTTTTCATAAGGTATCACCAGTTCAGTTCCTTTACGGGTGATCTTTTCCACCAGTTTGGCCTGGCTAAAGATGAGTGAGGGAATGACCAGACAGATAAATGCCGGCAGCATTAGTTTGAATCTCATAACAGTAGTTTTAGGTTTTAGAGAGTAGGAAAGTTAGCTAAAAAAATAAAGGACTGCAACCGCTTATCCCACACAGGGCTTGTATCTACCGTTCTCTTTATTAATTTCACCGAAAAATAAACCGCATGATACAGAACCACGAAATAGACTACCGCATTTTTGGTGAAGAAATGCAATATGTAGAAGTAGAACTGGACCCCAACGAATCGGCCATTGCAGAGCCGGGCGCTTTTATGATGATGGATGACGGCATTACCATGGAAACATTGTTTGGCGATGGCAGTCAGCAACAAAACAGCGGCGGCCTGCTGGGTAAATTATTAAATGCCGGAAAACGGGTATTAGTGGGTGAAAATTTATTCATGACAGCTTTTACCAATGTGGCACAGGGTAAGCGACATGTAAGTTTTGCATCGCCTTACCCTGGAAAAATCATTCCACTCAATCTGCAACAATTGGGTAACCGGATCATTTGCCAGAAAGATGCTTTTTTATGCGCAGCAAAAGGTGTGAGTATTGGAATCGAATTTCAACGTAAGCTGGGAACCGGATTATTTGGAGGCGAAGGTTTTATCATGGAAAAAATAGAAGGTGATGGCATGGCTTTTTTACATGCCTGCGGACATGTACTGAAAAAAGACCTTCAGCCCGGAGAACTCTTAAAAATAGATACCGGTTGTATTGTAGGATTTACTTCAACCGTGGATTATGATATTCAATTTATCGGCGGCATCAAGAACACCATTTTTGGCGGTGAAGGATTGTTCTTTGCCACACTTCGCGGGCCAGGAACAGTTTGGATACAAACCCTGCCCATCAGCCGTTTGGCAGGACGTATTTTACAATATGCAACCACAAGTAGAAGAGAGGAAGGAAGTGTGTTGGGTGGATTAGGTAATTTATTGGATGGGGATGGATGGAGATAATTTGAAAATGTGGCAATTTGAGAATTTGAAAATGAATGGGCTGATTTGTACGTTTTAAAAAAACATTTTCAAATTGCCACATTTTCAAATTTTCAAATTATGCAACTTAGCAACTGCGCGCTGTAACGTTTCTTCCTTCTTTGCAAAACAAAAACGCAATACTTTATTATCTTCCCCATTTTTATAAAAAGCAGAAACTGGAATGGTGGCAATACCATAGTCTTTGGTTAAACGGATAGCGAGGTCTTTATCGGCTTCGTTACTAAAATTTGCGTAGCTGTAACACTCAAAATAACTTCCGTGTGAGGGAATGCATTTGAATGGCGTTGCTTTCATCAATTCCCTGAAAAAATCTCTTTTTTGTTGCAGAAATACTCCAAGACTTTTATAAGCATCTTCGTTCAAAATATATTCTGCAACTGCCACCTGCTTCGGTGTATCACAGGAAAAGCAATTGAACTGGTGCACTTTTCTGAATTCTTTCATCAATGCAGGAGAAGCAATGCAATAGCCCAGTTTCCATCCGGTACAATGATAGGTTTTGCCGAATGAGAAACAAACAAAACTCCGTTCCATCAGATCAGGATAGCGCAACATACTTTGATGCGTAATACCGTCATAGATCAAATGTTCATATACTTCATCACTCAAAATCAGGATCTGTGTACCACTTACAATACTTCGTAATTGCTCAATATCATTTTCGCTCAATACACTCCCGGTTGGATTGTGTGGTGTATTGATCATGATCATTTTTGTTCTTGCGGTTATTTTCGCTTTTACTTCATCCCATGGAATTGAGTAGTCGGGAAATTGCAGGGAGATCAAAACCGGTATTGCACCATTGATCTCTATATTGGGAATATAACTGTCGTAAGCCGGTTCAAAAACAATTACTTCATCACCGGGTTGTAAAACAGTGGTGAGTGCTGTATAAATTGCATAAGTACCTCCCGGTGTAACTGTTATTTGTGTTTCAGGATCTACAGATGCATTATATGATCTCGCTGCTTTTTCTGCCAGCCTTTCACGCAGCAATGGATAGCCTGCCATATGCGTGTATTGGTTAAATCCATCTTTCATTGCTTTATCAACCAACGAAGTCAATTCTTCGCTCATTAAAAAATCAGGAAAGCCCTGGCCAAGATTTACTGCATTGTATTCAATAGCCATTTGACTCATAACAGTAAATATGGTAGTACCCACACCGGGTAATTTTGATTGTATGGAAGGAAATTTTTCTGTCATGAACAGTCCTTTATTATTTCAGCAATTTACTAATATGAATTAATTTCCCGTCTGTTGTCATTCCTTCCAATACCAGTTGCAATGAATTGCTGATATCATTATTGTAAAAAGAGATCTTTACTTTGTTATGTATCCTGTCGGTTAAAATATTCGGTTTCCAGTAAAGGGTTCTGCGCAGATCAGTTTGATTAAAATTGATTTGCTGTTCCGCATAATTGGGTGAGTAAAATTGTTTTACCGGTGTATAACCCGGAACCAATGTATAATCCATTCCTGAAACAGCGTTGATTGCATCTCCACCTCTTTTGGTATACACAGCAATAGCCCCACCCGGTCCGTTGCCCGACGCACCAATAAAAGGAGGATCAAACACTTTAATATATGCTATATCATTCATAGGAATGGAAGCCAGTGTATTGCCATCTACCTGAAATTCATCGAGAAAAAGTGTAACGCGAGCTCCTCTTCGTGTAGCGGATGGACTAAAGGAGCTTACATTGTTGATCTGTAATCCTGCAACCCTCGATTGCAAATAAGCAAATGCAGATTGGTAGGAGCTTCCCAGCGGATCATCTACCACATTAAAAGGGTGCGAAAAACTGCCTGAAAACAGGCCACTCGTATATCGTTCATCAATTTCCTGAATTCTTGTTTTGGCTTTTGCTGTTACAATCACTTCTTTTAAAGTGGTTTGCTTCATTAATTCTTCTACTCGCTTTTGCTCATCCTTAATAGCTTGTATGCGTGCCATACCAGTTGTATCTGCCAGGTATCTTGCAAGCAACGGCAATTTTTTTGTGGTATCAACAGAAAGAAAATTATTGTTGATGGCCACATGGCTGCGCATGGGTATGAAAGTTTTATTGAGTTTGTAAAACACTTTGGCGGTATCAAATAGAATGATATTGTCTTCCCTGAAACTTCCATCGGCCTGCAATGGAGCAAACATAAAATGTACACTTGAGTCTTTACCAACAATCATCATATTCACCAGTTCAGCTTTCTTGATCTTCGATTCGCTGAGCTTATCTATTTTACCGGCAATGGAAAGATAGCTGCTGTCGCGTTGGTATTTTAACAAAGGTGTTTTACCGGTGGTCACATCCTCCCAGGCGAACCTGCGCCAGCCATTGGTAAGCATTACAAGATCAAGATGACTTTGCACACTGTCTTCATCAGACGATAAATAATAAGCAGGATTATGAATATATCCTTTGATCTCCGAAGATAACAATACGTTGGAAATGATATTTTTTGAAGAATCATACATACCCTCTCCATCTGTAACAGCCAGAGAAAGTGAGGCTGGCATTGTATCTGCAACTTCTATCTCGTAAACATTCTTTGCACGTTTGTTAAGGATAAGTGTATCAAAATGTATATCTGCTGCCGTTTTGTATTCTTCGTTGTTTACAAACAAAATTCTTTCTGCAACGGGTTGTTGGTTATAGTCAAAAACGGTTAACAGTAAAATGCCTGAAGGGAAACCGGTTGTTGGCATACTGGCAGTGATCTTTGTTTTGTTGGAGAGATTGGATGCTGCTCTGAAAAGAACCTGTTGCTGCATAGTTGCAACAATACTGATCCTTTTAAAACGGTCTTCCAATGCAGCCGGTCTTTCTATCGTGAATGATTTAACCCCCGATTCATTTTTAATACTTACAGAAAAAGACAATCCGCTGGCTTTTGCTTTGGGCAAAGTTGTGTAACGGATAACCCCTTGCGGGTCTTTCCATTCTGCAGTGTAGGTTTCGCCGGATACAGGCATGAATGTAAGTTTGCCCATACCATCATGCTCTGTAAAAAAATCGGCAATTTTTTCTTTATTGCTTTTTGTGATAATACCCCGGGTATCCACCGGCATTCCGGCTGTATTAATTGATTTGAAAGCAATGACTGATGAGATGTTCTCTATCAGATCACCTCCTTCCGGAAAAAAATAAAGATTGGTAATAGGAACAATAGCTGCAGAAATATTTTTACCTGCATTGGGCTGTGCAACTGCAAGTGTTTGTTTGAAAAAAAAGGCAGAATCAAAATTCAACATCCATTTAGTATAAGCCAGCACACGGATTGAGTTACCGGTAAACTTTTCAGGTACTGTAAAGTTTCCTGTTGCATTAAAACCGATCACTGGCTCGATGGATCTGTTGATTAGTTTTCCTTTTTCATCAAACCAATCAATGTAAAAATTCTTACTATACTCGGATGGATCATTCCCTTTTAACAGATAGGCTTTGTACCAAACCGTTTGCCCCGGTAAATACAAACTGTTATCAAATTGAATATGAATTTTTTCCTGAGGTACTTTGGAATTGTATACATCCATTAAAGAATCCAGTGATTGAGCATGAAGATTACCAATTACTATTGAGATTCCTAAAAAAGTCAATGTCAAAAGTTTCCCTTTCATATGCATGCTTTGGTTGTATAAGTAATAGGTATGCGTTCTTAACAACACAAATTATACCAAAAAGACTGGTTGTTTAAGAGGGAATGTTCTTAGTATATTTTTTACTTATAAACCAAGTTGGCTGCCAAGTCTTTTCAACTCTATCTCGGCAACTTTAGCTGCATAGTTTAAATTAACCAACCGATATCCCTCATTCTCAAAACTTTGCTGGGCCTGTTTTACATCAATAATTGTGGCCTGGCCTAATTGGAATTTCTGTAAAATAAGGTCAAGTAATTGAGTGGAAAGTGTGTAGTTCTTAAATTCTGTTTGCAATTGAGCCAGTGTACTGCTGTATGATTGGTAAGTTCGCACCATATCCGTTTCGTAATCCAATACCAGGTTATCACGTACAATGGTGGCATTGCGTGTATTAATGGCTGCTACCTGTTGCTGGCGTTTGCTGATATTTCCGTTATAGATTGGTACAGACATGTTAACACCTATAAAGGGGCCATAACTTTGGTTCAGCAAACTGAAACCAGCGGCGCTTTTACTACTGGTAAAATTATATCCCGTGCTGGCACGAACGGTTGGATAACGTAATGCAGCAGTTTCTTTTTCGATCAGCTCATTTATTTTGATCTGTTTATCTGCAGCAGCCAATACAGGGTTTTTAGAAAGATGATTTCTTACACTGTCCATATTCACTGTTTTATCTACAATGATGGTATCAGTGATCAGAATTTTGGTATCCGCTTTCATAAACACCAGATTCAACAGGTCGGTTTTTGCCTGATCGATGATCAGTTCCTGACTTTGTTGTGATTGGATCAATGCATTCAGATCAAGCTGAGCCTGAAAAATATCGGCATTGTTGGAGAGGCCTACATCTTTTCTTACCTGTAAAATATCGAGTCTTTTTTTAGAGACATCGATTGATTGGAAAATAGTTTTCAGATAAGTTTGCTGGCGAACAACATCATAGTATTTTGTCATCACTGCCGCAATCGTATTCTGTACCTGTGCATTGAGTAGCTGTTGGTTTTGCGATTGCAGTTCTTCCAGTCTTTTTTTAGTAGCTGTAACACGCAAACCATTGTATAAAAGAATACTTCCTGTAACACCTACTGCGAGATTATTGGAACCTACATTGTCTCTTTTGGTATCACGTGTTGCATCTGCAAACTTCTGGTTAATGCTGGTGACCTGTTCGTTATCACTTCCTGTAGCACTTACAATTGGCAATCCTCCGGCTATGCCTATATAATTATTGATATTGCTAACCTCAAGTGCATTTTTTGCGAGCTGAATATCATAACTGTTCTTAAGTGCGGTATTAACAGCATCAGTCAACGACAGTTTTTGCTGGGAAAAGCCGGCGATCGCAATCGAAAGAAAAATAACGGTTACAAGTTTTTTCATGCTTATGAAATTACCAACACCCCTAAAAGGCATCTAAATTTTTATATGAACGGATGATCAGCTAACCATGGTACCTACATTGGCACCTTCTACCACCTGCATCAGATTACCGGGCTTATTCATGTCGAACACAATGATCGGCAATTTATTCTCCATGCAAAGGGTAAATGCAGTCATATCCATTACTTTCAGGTTTTTAGTAATACATTCCTGGAAGCTGATGGTTTCGTATTTTACGGCAGCAGGGTCTTTTTCAGGATCGGCAGTGTAAATACCATCCACACGGGTTCCTTTCAGGATCACATCAGCTTTCATTTCAATGGCACGTAAAGAACCGGCTGTATCGGTAGTAAAATAAGGGTTACCGGTACCTGCGCCAAAGATCACTACACGGCCTTTTTCCAGATGGCGTAATGCTTTACGGCGGATATAAGGTTCAGCCACCTGCTCCATATTGATAGCGCTTTGTAAACGGGTGTATACTCCTATCTTTTCAAGCATGGCCTGCATAGCCATCGCATTGATCACGGTAGCCAGCATTCCCATATAATCGCCATGTGCGCGTTCAATGCCACTATCGGCTTCATTCATACCGCGGTAAATATTACCACCGCCAATTACAATAGCTACCTGAACACCCAGTTCGGTTACAAGTTTGATATCATGCGCATATTGCTCAATGATCTTGGGATTGAACGGATCGCCGTTGCGCTGGTCGCCTAATAAAGCTTCACCGGATAATTTAAGCAGAATGCGTTTGAATTTAGGAAGCATGGGAAGGAGATTGATTTGTATGCAAATAACCTGATTTTTTGGGCAAATGCCAAGACAATCAATAGAGTATCAAAAAAAAGAGGGAGTGCGATGCACTCCCTCCAGACTATTTATAGTTTTTTGGAATCAATTATCCCAACGCCACCCTCTTAAATTCAGTCACTTTCACATCACCTGCAGATTTCAGGTAAGCTTCTACCGTGATAGCACCATCTTTTACAAATGCCTGTGCCAGTAAAGTGTTCTCTTTAAAGAATGCATTCAGTTTTCCTTCTGCAATTTTAGAGATCATTTCATCCGGTTTACCAGCCATTTTAGGATCGGCTTTCATGGTTTCTACCACAATCGCTCTTTCTCTTTCAATGGTTTCAGCAGGAATACTATTAGCATCAACAGCTAAAGGATTCATGGCAGCAATCTGCATAGCCACATCTTTACCCGCTTCTTCAGCTGCAGTAGTTAAGCCTACCAATACACCCATACGGTATGCACCGTGGATATAAGAAGCCACATAAGGCGCTTCAATTCTTTCAAACTTGATACCTATTTTTTCTCCGATAGAAGCTAATTTATCATTGATCATATCAGAAACTTTCGCTCCGTTGATCACCACTTCATTCAGTTCTTCGGTACTCTTTACATTATTGGCAACCGCTGCATCAGCAATGGTTTGCGCAAATGCAACGAACTCTGCATTCTTAGAAACAAAATCAGTTTCACAACTTACACATACAACAAAACCCGCTTTCTTATCAGCAGAAGTTTGTGCAATGATCACACCTTCTTTTGCTTCACGGTCGCTACGTTTTGCAGCAACTTTCTGTCCTTGTTTACGTAACCAGTCGATGGCAGCTTCAAAATCGCCATTGGTTTCTGTTAATGCCTTTCTGCAATCCAGCATACCGGCTCCGGTTGCCTGACGCAGTTTATTGATGTCTTGTGCGGTTATAGACATAAAATTCAATTAGTAATTAATAATTATAAATTAGTAATTACTAATCAGCAGCTAATAATATCTCTATTATTAATTACTAATTACTAATTACTAATTCAAGTAGTAAGATTAAATTATCGGAAATTATCTGCTTCCGCCACCGCCACCAGCAGGACGACGGTTACCCGGTACTCGACGCTTAGGCGGGCCACCTGCACCTGGACCACCAGCTGCATTACCACCACTTCCTCCGCGACGGCCACCACGTGCAGCTTCAGCTTGTGCTTCAGCTTCCAGGCGACGTGCTTTTGCTTCGTTCTCATTGTTACCATCTTCAGACTCTTCTTCGTCTTTAGAAGCCTGGCGCTCAGTGAGTCCTTCTGCAATAGCAGCAATGATATAATTGGTAATGATGGCAATAGATTTGGTTGCATCATCATTAGCAGGGATAGCGAAATCTACTTTGTTAGGATCGCAATTGGTATCTACCATACCAAAAGTAGTGATGCCTAAACGTTTTGCTTCAGATAAAGCGATGTGCTCATGACCGATATCCACAAGGAACAAAGCAGCCGGCAAACGACCTAATTGTGCAATACCGCCCAATACTTTTTCCATTTTATCTTTATCACGGGTCAAAGTCAAACGCTCTTTCTTGGTCAGGCTTTCAGCGCTGCCATCAGCCAGCATTTTTTCAATGCTCTGCATTTTTTTAACGCTCTTACGAACGGTATTGAAATTGGTTAACATACCACCTAACCAACGTTCTGTAGCGTAAGGCATGTTTACACGTTTCGCACATTCGCTAACGATTTCTTTTGCCTGCTTTTTAGTAGCAACAAACATGATCTTTTTACCGCTTTTAGCGATCTGTTTGATAGCAGCTGCAGATTCCTGCAGATGATCAACCGTTTTGTTCAGATCAATGATGTGGATACCTTTCTTCTCAGCAAAGATGTAAGGCAACATCTTTGGATTCCACTTCTTTTTCAGGTGACCAAAATGAACACCGGCCTCCAGGAGTTGTTGTTGTAATGAAGTGCTATTTTCCATTTGTATGATTGTTGTAATTTTTAATTAATTGCTATGCAGCTTCGAGCCATGGGCTTTGAGCTGCGAGCAAAAAAGGCTCATGGCTCATAGCTGACAGCTCACAGCTAATCTTAACGTTTACTGAACTGGAAGCTTCTACGTGCTTTCTTATGACCGAATTTCTTACGTTCAACTCCACGTGGATCACGTTTCAGCTGACCGGCTGCTTTTAAGGCAGGACGGAACTCAGCATTCACTTCAAGCAAAGCACGGGCAATACCCAGTTTTGCTGCTTCGGCCTGGCCTTTTAAGCCACCGCCTTGCGCGTTGATCACGATATCTAGCTTACCAATCATATCAGCCGTTTTTAAAGGGGCTTCAACCTGGTTCTGTAAGTATACCAGTGGAAAATAAGCTTTGTAATCTTTGTCGTTAACAGTGATCTTACCATCTCCCTTGCTTACGAAAACACGGGTAACGGCTTCTTTACGGCGACCAACTGCATTTTTTTGTTTTTCCATTTTTTTTATGCTTAATGCTTAACGCTTAACGCTAAAGCAATGGTTTAGAATTTTAAGTCTTTAGGTTGTTGTGCACTGTGCGGATGTGCTGTACCAGCATACACAAACATTTTCTTGATCATTTTACGGCCAAGACGGTTTTTAGGAAGCATGCCTTTTACAGCTCTTTCCATAATTACTTCCGGGCGACGTTTCAGCAGGTTTTCAGCTGACTCTTCTTTTTTACCACCTGGGTAACCTGAAAAGTTGATGTATTGTTTCTGCTCAGCTTTGTGGCCGGTAAAAACAACTTTCTCTGCATTAATAACGATCACATAATCACCGCAATCTACGTGCGGGGTGTAATAAGCTTTGTTCTTACCGCGAAGAACAGAAGCGATCTTTGATGCAATACGTCCTACGGTTTGATTAGTACCGTCAACCACATACCAGTTGTGCTGTACGGTAGCCGCGTTCGCATGCTTGGTGCTGAAATGAAGTTTACTCATAATATTTCTGTTTTAAATGAAACCCGCGCTATCCCGCCGGTTCTAAATGTTCCCGATTTTTCGGACGGCGAAGGTAGCCCTACTGTAGTTGATTTTCCAAGGATTTGAGAAAGTATTTTTTATTGACCCTTTGTAACTGATTGATTTTCAATAATAATTTTGTCAATTATTTTTCCAAGGATGTTGAAACTGGCGGTTTTACTGCTATTTGATGCCAACTCGCAGGGATTACACCCTATTTTAAAGAGTTTTGGTGAATCAGGGGCACACAGTTTTGCGAGTAGCCTTTTTCAACAAATCAATTTTTAAGATACTGTCAGATTCAAAATCTGGTTATCGCAAAATCGTGAAGGTGCGATTTGCCCGCTGATTGGAGGATTCCTGCTGGGCACTTTTAAAGTATGCCAGTTGCACATGGTGTAATTACTTTTTTTGCTACGTACAGGAGCCAGGCAATGAGAGTTGCACTGTTAGATCCATCTGGAAAAATACCCTAATTTTGAAACCAGTGTTAACCAAGGATACCATACTCGAAGCTTTACGAAAACGTAATACCCAATTAGTTGAATTGGGTGTGAAGCGTATCGGCCTGTTCGGATCTTATGCAAAAGGTACCGCGGTTGCTGCCAGTGACATCGATATATTCGTAGAAATGCCAGCCAATTTTGCAAACCTATGCGAGTTATATAACACGTTAGAAAAGGAATTCAAAGTGAAAGTCGACATTGTAAGATATGGAGAGCATTTGCGTCAACCTTTCCTTGACGCTATCAATAAAGAAATCCTCTATGCCTGACCAAATTATAAATGAAAGGCTTGAAGGCATTGCAGAACATATTGCTGTTTTACAGCACCGTATGGAAGGGATTATTTCACCAACTGATTTTAAAACAGAACCCGGGCAGATAGTTTATGATTCCATTCTTATGCGCCTGCAGTCCATAGGTGAGAACATTAAAAAGATAGAAGACCTTGAACCGGGATTCTGTGAGGATCAACTGCATATAGAAGTAAGTAATATCATTCGTTTTCGTGATATTATCTCGCACCACTATGAACTGATGGATATTCAAATAATTTTTGACATCGTCCAAAATCACATTCCATCGTTGAAGAACGCAGTAACCAATTACTTAAATCCTGAAATTAAACCATACATAGACAGGTAGTTCCTCGCATTGAAGGTTACACTATCTGTCTGGACGAAATAGTTCCTAAATTTAAGTGACAATGAAAACATCTATCCTATCGATGCATTAATTAAAGAATACGGACTCCAATAATTTGAGCTACAGAAAATTCCAGTCTACCCAATTATTCACCGGAACAGAAATGCTCGGTGCAGATCATGTACTTATTACGGATGGACATGGCAAAGTAGAAGAGATCCTTCCCATCAAAGATGCCGGCGATGATATTCAAACTTTAGATGGCATTATCTGCCCCGGCTTTATCAATTGTCATTGCCATCTCGAACTAAGTCATATGAAAGGGCTGATACCCGAACATACCGGACTGGTGGATTTTGTTTTCAAGATTGTTAATGAACGTCATTTCCCGGATGAAGAAATTGCCGATGCGATTGCTAAAGCCGAAGATGAAATGCTAGCCAATGGAATTGTGGCTGTGGGTGATATTAGTAATAACATATCAACTCTTCTGCAAAAACTAAAAAATCGCTTAGCCTATTATACTTTTATAGAAGTAAGCGGATGGAACCCGGTGATAGCGCAGGTGAGGTTTGATCGTTCATTGGACTTTCTCAACCAATTCAAAATTCAAAATTCAAAATTCAAAATAAATTTCGTGCCTCATGCTCCTTACTCGGTTTCCAACAATTTGTGGGATATGATTTCACCGGGGTTCTCCGAACAAACAGTGAGCATACATAACCAGGAAACCAATTTTGAAGATGATCTTTTCATTGATGGCACCGGCGATTTTACGAGGATGTATGGGATGATGAATATTGATACTTCTTTTTTCAAACCCACCGGCAAAAGCAGTTTGCAATCAGTTTTTGGAAAAATGCAAAATGCAAGAAATGTTTTGTTGGTGCATAATACATTTACGAAAGAAGATGATGTTGCTTTCTTGAGTCGTGAGTCGTCAGTTGTGAGTCAGGATGTTTTTTATTGTTTGTGTGTGAATGCGAATCAATATATAGAAAATGCATTACCACCTGTTGATCTGCTTCGCAGATACAACAGCAATATTGTGGTTGGAACAGATAGTCTTGCCAGTAATTGGAGCCTGAGTATTTTGGATGAATTAAAAACGATTGCAAAGAATTTTCCGCTTATTCCTTTAGCAGAATTATTGCAATGGTCAACACTCAATGGTGCCAAAGCTTTGCAAATGGATGACCAGCTGGGTAGTTTTGAAAAAGGAAA
>CANBSW010000003.1 GCA_947372235.1 Chitinophagaceae bacterium
CAAATTGGAACAAACAATCAATCGCCCCCGGATTTATTTCCGGGGGTTTTTATTACCGATAACAAAACAATTATAACGACATTCAATTCTGTATATTTATCAACTCAGTCATGGATATTGCCAACCATCAGTGACCAAAGACCAATACCATTCTATACCTAAAAAAGATTGCCGATGCATACCTTACAAACAGCCGATTATATCGTTTTCTTTATTTATTTTATCCTTGTATCAGCCTATGGTTATTATATCTACCGGCAGAAGAAAAATAAAAGCGAAAATGCAAAAGATTTTTTTCTTGCCGAAGGTTCTCTCACCTGGTGGGCCATTGGCGCTTCCTTGATTGCGTCTAA
This sequence comes from Chitinophagaceae bacterium, assembly GCA_947372235.1. Classification (GTDB taxonomy): domain Bacteria; phylum Bacteroidota; class Bacteroidia; order Chitinophagales; family Chitinophagaceae; genus Sediminibacterium. Next base: position 354 of record CANBSW010000003.1, read on the forward strand.
TATTTCTGCAGAACATTTTATTGGGATGTCGGGTTCGGGTTTTGCATTAGGGCTTGCAATTTCTACTTATGAATGGATGGCAGCTGCAACATTGATTTTGGTGGCCGTATTCATCATTCCGCTTTATCTGAAGAATAAGATCTTTACCATGCCACAGTTTCTGGCAAAAAGGTATAATGATAAAGTGAGTACCATTATGGCGGTGTTCTGGTTATTGGTGTATGTGTTTGTGAATTTGACTTCTATTATTTATCTAGGTGCATTGGCCATTTCTTCTATTTCTGATATTGATTTTGGTTGGTGTATTGTTGGTCTTAGTTTTTTCTCAGTCGTAGTAACCATCGGTGGTATGAAAGTGATTGGGTATACCGATGTGATACAGGTATTTGTATTGATCGTGGGAGGATTGGTTACCACTTATCTTGCATTATCGCTTTTATCAGAAAGTTTTGGTTTTGGAAAAGATATCTGGAAAGGCCTTGCTGTTTTGCGAAAAGAAGCACCAACACATTTTCATATGATCTTCAAAAAAACAGATCCTTATTATAAAGAATTACCCGGCCTGTCTGTATTGATAGGAGGGATGCTGGTAAATAACCTTGCTTATTGGGGATGTAACCAATACATCGTACAACGTGCACTGGGAGCAGATCTGCAAACAGCACGCAAAGGAATTTTGTTTGCTGCGTTCTTAAAATTACTGGTTCCTGTAATTGCGGTATTACCGGGTATTACGATGTATGTGTTGCACCAGAAAGGAATGTTCCATCAGGAAATGGCTGATGCGGCAGGTGTACTCAAACCCGATCATGCCTATCCAACTTTGATGAATTTATTACCTGCGGGATTAAAAGGTGTTGCCTTTGCCGCATTAACCGCAGCCATTGTTGCATCGCTTGCTGGAAAGGCAAATAGTATCTCAACTATTTTTTCATTGGATATTTATCAGAAATATTTTAATAAAAATGCATCAGAAAAAAAACTGGTTGGTGTAGGAAGATGGGCGGTTATTATTGCCATGACCATAGCTGCTATTGTAACGCCATCTTTACGTTCATTGGATCAGGCTTACCAGTTTATTCAGGAATATGTGGGATTTGTTTCTCCCGGAGTATTGGCAATATTTTTACTTGGATTTTTCTGGAAGAAAACAACTGCCAATGCCGCGATGGCTGGCGCTTTGCTTACTATCCCGGTTTCAACCGTGTTGAAGTTTTTACCAAACTGGACAAACGGATCTTTCCCCGATTATCCTTTTCTCGACAGGATGACCATCACTTTTTTCTTTGTTGTAATTGTAATGATTGTAATGAGTTTGCTAAAACCAAAGCCAGCAACTGATCATCATGAAATTGAAATGGATGCTTCAATGTTTAAAGTAACTACGGGTTTTGTAATAGGCTCCATTATTATATGTGGCATACTGGCTGCCTTGTACACTGTATTCTGGTAAAAAATTCTCACATGAAGATTCGTTTATTCCAACTGCTGATAATTACCTGTTTTTTCCAAACAGGAACCCTGTATGCCCAAACCGGTACCGATTCGGTAATTAAATCATTACTGCAAAGAATTGTACCGGATCATGTAAAGGAGTTTACTATCGAAAAACTAACATCAGATAAAAACAATGATTTTTTTGAAATAGAAACGGTTAACCATAAAATCATATTACGCGGAAATAATGGCGTAGCTATTTCTTCAGCCCTGTATTATTATTTGAATGAATTCTGTCATGCACAGATAACCTGGAACGGGAATAGTTTATCCCTGCCAAAGATCTTGCCGCTGCCGAAAAATAAAATTCATAAAGTCACGCCTTACGAATACCGTTATTACCTAAATTATTGCACGTTTAATTACAGTATGAGTTGGTGGGACTGGCCGCGTTGGGAAAAGGAGATCGATTGGATGGCATTACATGGGATTAACATGCCTCTGGCTATTACAGGTGAAGAATATACCTGGTACCTGGTTTATAAAGACATGGGGTTTACCGATACAGAACTGAGTAAGTTCTTCTGCGGTCCATCTTTTTTCTCCTGGTTCTGGATGGGGAATCTGGATGCATGGGGTGGCCCATTGCCATTGAACTGGATGAAAGATCATTATGCACTGCAAAAGAAAATCATTGCGAGGGAAAGGGCATTGGGTATGAAGCCGGTGCTGCCTGCATTTACGGGGCATGTGCCTCCTTCTTTCAAAAATAAATTCCCCAATGCAAAATTGAAGACCACCAATTGGACTACTGGTTTTGCCGACACGTATATTTTGGATGCAGAAGATCCATTGTTTGCAGAGATCGGGAAACGTTTTCTGCAAACACAAACAAAATTATATGGAACGGACCATCTATATTCGGCAGATACATTCAATGAAAATGAACCACCTTCAGACGACCCTGCTTCATTAAGCAAATTAAGTGCAAGGGTTTATGAAGGAATGAAAAGTGCAGATACTGCAGCCATATGGGTAATGCAGGGTTGGCTTTTTTACAGCGATCGTAAGTTCTGGAAAACACCACAGATAGAAGCACTACTGAATGCAGTACCCAATAATAAAATGATACTGCTGGATCTTGCAACAGAAATTGAACCGGTATGGAAACGCACACAATCCTTTTATGGCAAGCCCTGGATCTGGAACATGCTCAATAATTTTGGAGGCAATACCAATTTGTTCGGAAGGATGGAAACCGCAGCCAAAGCCCCGGCAGAAGCATTGCATGATGTTACAAGTGGTCAGTTGAAAGGGATTGGCATGACGATGGAAGCCATTGAACAAAACCCGGTATTATATGAACTGATGATGGACAATACCTGGCGCAATGAACCTATTGATTTGAATGAATGGCTTCCAAAATATGTACGCAACCGTTATGGAAAAGAAGATACCCATGCAATGAATGCCTGGAATACATTAAGGCAAACTGTATATGCAGTGCAGCCTGATAAATATGTTAGGGATGGTGCAGAATCTATCATTCAGGGGCGGCCTACATTGGATTCTTCTACTCGATGGACAAGAACCACTTTGAATTATAATGCAGCCGATTTATTGCCTGCCTGGGATGAAATGATAAAAGCCATCAACAACTGCAAATCAAGTGATGGTTTTCAATATGATTTGGTTGATATAACCAGACAGGTATTGGCCAATTATGCTTTGCCGCTGCAAAGGCGATGGGTATTAGCCTATAAGGAAAAAAATAAAATTGATTTTAATAAATACAGTAAAGCGTTTATTGAACTGATTGAAGAAATGGATCAACTGCTTGCAACACGCAAAGATTTTCTGTTAGGAAAATGGGTGGCAGATGCGAGGGCCAGCGGCAAAACTGAAGCCGAAAAAGCATTGTATGAAATGAATGCAAAAGACCTGATTACTTTATGGGGAGATGCTGATTGTCCGCTACACGAATATGCCTGTCGCCAATGGAGCGGTTTATTAAATGATTTTTACAAACCCAGATGGCAGCAGTTCTTTATGCAATTGTCTGATGCACTTGTGCAGGGTAAAGAAGCAAACATTCCTGCATTTCAAAAAAGCATTGCAGCATGGGAATGGAAGTGGGTAAACTCCAGAAAGGATTATCCGGTACATACAGCTGGCGACCCTGTAGAAACAGCAAATAAAATATATCGAAAATACAGAGCAATTATTGGTAAAGCATTTGAATAAGCAAGTGAGTTATTTCTTCAATTACAAATAGGTATATTGTTACAAATAGCCAGCAAACACAGTTAGTATACATTTTCTAAAACATTTGTTCAGATATGATGAAACATATTGGTTATACATTGTTGTTGCCCATAGTATGGTTGTTCAATAATCAGATAATTCCCGAAGGGCTTTTAAATAAAGGATTTGTGAGTTATAATATAAAAGATTACGGAGCCATAGGTGACGGAAAAAATGATGATGCGATAGCCATTCAAAAAACCATTGATGCCTGTAATGCAGCTGGTGGTGGCAGGGTGATCGTTCCATCGGGTTATGTTTTTTTGTCGGGCCCTTTTGATCTTAAATCAAATATTGAATTTTACATAGAAGCCAATGCAACTGTTAAAGCCAATCCTTTAGAAACGGTATATACCAAAAGTGCTTTCAGGGAAAACAAAGGGGAGGGTACGATCTGGATTGGTGGAGAGAATCTGCAAAATGTAACCATTTGCGGAAGTGGCGTACTGGATGGTAACGGCATTTCATTTATGGGAGCAGAATTGGAGGATTCGTATGAATTAAAGCCATTCAATATTATTGACCCCCGCCCACATCTGCTTACCATTGTAGGTGGAAAAAATATTCGGATCCGGGATCTTACGATCAGGAATTCGGCATACTGGACAGTTCACCTGATTGGTTGTGATGATGTGGCTATCTCTGATATCACATTACTCAATAATCTTAAAGTAAGAAACAGTGATGGGATTGATCTTGACCACAGCAAAAATATACGCATCACAAACTGTTATATTGAATCGGGTGATGATTGTATATGCATCAAAAACCGCCGTGAATATGAGGAGTTTGGTGTTTGTGAAAATATTGCCATAAGTAATTGTACTATGAGATCCCGCTCCTGTGCTATTAAAATCGGTTCTGAAAATATGGATAGCATCCGGCATGTTATTTTTAATAACTGTATCATTAAAAAAAGTAACCGCGGAGTAGGTATTCAAAACAGGGATGAGGGAACAGTGAGTGATGTGATCTTTTCCAATATCCTCATTGAAAGCCAGCTTTATTCAGACGTATGGTGGGGTAAAGCAGAACCTATTTATGTAACAGCGTATCGTCGTGCAAAAACAAACCACAAAGATGGTAACTGGCGTTTTCCCAAAGGAGCAATGGAAGGAAAAGTGGGCACTGTAAGTAATGTATATTTCAGTAATATTAAATGCATCAGTGAAAACGGTGTGTATATAAGTGGTGAGACAAAAGATAAAGTGTCGGGAATTTATTTTGACGAAGTGGAAATACGGATTAATAAAATTACGGCAATTGAAGGTGGCGTTTACGATCGCAGGCCCTGCAATATGGAAGGTCTTGTAAAAGAAAATACATCGGGTTTTTACATAGATCATGCAGAAAAGATAAACATTCGTAACAGTTCGGTTAGCTGGGGAGATAAAAAGGCCGCTTATTTTGCACATGTACTTGAATCTAAAGAAGTTTTTTTGCTAAAAATAAACAACCTTGAGGGGCAGTCTGCCTTTCCTGCAAAATTGCCCGCTGTAAAATCAGATAAAAAATAAACATGAGATGTTTAAAAAAATAATTTCCGCTATTTTTTTCGTGACTAGTGTATGCTGTTTGGTGTCAGGTCAAAATAAGAAGATACCTCAATCATTTCATCAATGGGCAGCCACACCACCCATGGGCTGGAACAGCTGGGATTGTTATGGCCCAACAGTTACAGAAGCCGAAGTAAAAGCCAATGCGGATTACATGGGCAAGTATTTGAAAAATTCAGGGTGGGAATATATTGTGGTTGATATTCGCTGGTATGTACCCAATGATAAAGCCCATGGCTACAATGAAACCAATCCCGTTTTTACACTGGATTCTTATGGTAGATTTTTACCGCCGGTTGAACGGTTTCCTTCAGCAGCCAATGGAAATGGATTTAAACCTTTGGCAGATTATATACACAGTAAAGGATTGAAATTCGGTATCCATATTATGCGTGGAGTGCCTGTTGCCGCGGTGAAACAAAAACTACCCGTGCTTGGCACAAAAATTACCGCAGCAGATATTTACAGTGATAAAGAACAATGTACATGGTTGCATGATATGTATACTATTGTTGCTGGAAAACCGGGTGCGCAGGAATATTACAATTCCATCTTTCAATTGTATGCTTCATGGGGATTGGATTTTGTAAAAGTAGATGATCTGTCAAGACCTTATCACCAGGAAGAAGTAGAGATGATACGCAAAGCCATTGATCTTACAGGAAGAAAAATTGTATTAAGTACATCACCCGGTGAAACTCCATTGCCCAGTGCACTACATGTTCAGCAAAACGCCAATATGTGGAGAACGGTGGATGATTTTTGGGATATCTGGTCGGAGTTGAAAGATCATTTCAAAGTGTTTAAAAGATGGAATGAATACAGGGTTCCCGGTGGATGGCCCGATGGAGATATGTTGCCACTTGGGCATATCGGTATCCGCGCAGAAAGAGGGGATGACCGCATGACAAAATTCACAATGGATGAACAGTATACTTTACTAACACTCTGGTCCATCTTCAAATCGCCATTAATGTTTGGTGGTGATCTTGCGACAAATGATGCATTTACACTTTCATTAATTACCAATAGAAATGTGTTGGATGTTTTGAAATACAGTATCAATAACCATGAAATTTTTAATCAGGAGGATAAAGTTGCCTGGGTGGCCGATGACCCGAAAACGGGAGATAAATTCCTTGCTTTATTTAATAGTGCTGATCCAAAATTAATTGATGAGAGCAGGGCTTTATGGGCAAGTGCTATTATTTCAAAAAATGATCCTATAAAAAGAATTGAACTGGATCTGAAAAAAGCTAAAAAATTATATCTCTGTGTAAGCGATGCAGGCGATGATAATATCGGTGATTATGCTGATTGGCTAACACCGGTTATATATAATGGAAAAGATTCCATTAAACTAACATCCCTTAAATGGGTAAAAGCCTATGCGCAAACAGGGAAAGCCCGTAACAACAAAAGTGCTACCGGAACACCTATTACAGTAAACGGAATCAATTATTCTGATGGAATAGGAACAGGAGCAAATTCTGTTATTGAATTTGATCTGCCGGATGGATATACAATCTTCCGCTCAAATCTGGCTGTTGATGATGTTGCAAAAACACAGGCAAGTGGTGGTACGGTAAAGTTTTCTATTTTTACAGAAGATCCTACCGGACCCATTCCTGCTGATCAAACCAATATTTCAGTTGCACTTATAAAATTGGGAATACATTCTGTGGTCAAAGTAAAAGACCTCTGGAGCGGTAAGGATTTGGGAACTTTTAGTGGTAGTTTTTCTGCGGAGATCAAAAAGCATGGGGCAGGATTGTATAGGATTTCAGCTGTGGGAAAAATGAAAAGTAAAAAGTAAAAAATCAAAAGTTTCAATAAGAGTAGTAAGAGAAAAAGAGAGAGAATGAGTTTTTTCTTGTTACCCTCTTTTTCTCTTATTGAAACAAAAATAAGATCCATGAAAAAGAGTATGCTTTCCATTGCAGCGATAATATTTGTGCTGCCTGCCTTATTCTCACAAACTCCCTTAAAACTCTGGTACAATAAACCCGCCAATCTCTGGGTCGAAGCTTTGCCGTTGGGTAACGGGCATATTGGTGCAATGGTATTTGGAGGCGTTGAAAGTGAATTGATCCAATTAAATGAAAGCACTTTATATAGCGGTGGGCCTGTGAAAAAGAAAATCAATCCCTCTTCTCCAGATTTTTTACCACCAATACGGGAAGCTTTATTGAATGAGGAGGATTATTCCAAAGCCGCAAAGCTTACCAAAAAAATGCAGGGCTTGTATACTGAATCCTATCTGCCCATGGGAGATATTATCATCAAACAAAAATTTAACGGACAAAAAACAACATCCTATTACCGTGATCTTGATCTGGAGAAAGCAACATCTACTACACATTTTACCATTGATGGTGTAACATATACCAGAGAAGTATTGATTTCTGCACCCGATAATATTATGTTGCTACGCATCAGTGCCGATAAAAAAGGCGCGTTGAATTTTGATCTGTCTTCTAAAAGTCAATTGCATTATCAGTTATCAGTAAATGGTACAAATGAATTGGTGTTAAGCGGTAAAGCACCGGCGCATGTAGATCCAAGTTATTACAATCCCAAAGACAGGGAGCATGTGATCTATCAGGATACCAGTAGTTGCAATGGCATGCGTTTTCAGTACAGGATGAAAGCACAATCTGCGGATGGAAAAATTTCAACAGATACAAATGGGATCCATATTCAGCATGCAACAGAAGTGGTGATATATGTTGCTGCTGCCACTAGTTTTAATGGATATGATAAATGCCCGGATTCGCAGGGTAAAAATGAGAAAGCGATCACACGTACTTTAATCGATAATGCTATTAAGAAAAATTTTACGGTTATTAAGAAATCGCATATTAATGATGTTCAAAAGTATTTTAAACGGGTTGCTTTTTCTATCAAGGATACTACGGGAACGAATGCTTCGGCATTACTTCCCTCAGATCAAAGATTGATTGCCTATTCCACAGGAAAGTATGACCCTTTTATAGAGATGTTGTATTACCAGTTTGGAAGATATTTATTGATTTCTTCTTCTCGTCCCGGTGGGCCACCCGCAAATTTGCAGGGCATCTGGAACAAAGAGTTACGTGCGCCTTGGAGTTCCAATTATACGATCAATATCAATACAGAAATGAATTACTGGCCTGCAGAAATGACCAATCTTTCTGAAATGCACCAGCCTTTGTTAAACTGGATCAAAGAATTATCTGTTACCGGAGCCCGCACTGCCAAAGAGTTTTACAATGCCAAAGGTTGGGTGGCACATCACAATTCAGAAATATGGGGCACATCAAATCCTGTTGGTGATATTGGTGCAGGCGATCCTGTTTGGGCCAACTGGTATATGGGCGGCAACTGGCTTTGCCAGCATTTGTGGGAGCATTATGCATTTACGGGTGATAAAAAATTTCTGGCAGAAAAAGCCTATCCGGTAATGAAGGAAGCTGCTCTTTTTACGTTAGACTGGTTGGTTAAAGATAAACAAGGCCATCTGGTTACCGCACCATCTACTTCGCCCGAAAATAAATTCAAAGACAAAAAAGGAGTGGAGCAATCTGTATCTGTTGCAACTACCATGGATATGTCGATCATATGGGATCTGTTTACTAACCTGATAGAAGCATCAGAAGTGTTAGGCACTGATAAAGCTTTCAGAAATACATTGATCGAAAAAAGAAAACAATTGTACCCCATGCAGATCGGCAGTAAAGGACAGCTACTGGAATGGTACAAAGATTTTGAAGAAACAGATACTTTACACAGGCATGCTTCGCATTTGTTTGCATTATATCCCGGGAGGCAGTTATCTGTAAATACTTCCCCTGAATTTTTTAATGCGGCAAAACGTTCACTTGAAATTCGTGGTGATGGCGGAACGGGTTGGAGTCGCGGATGGAAGATCAATTGGTGGGCAAGATTACTGGATGGGGATCATGCATATAAATTGATCCGTCAATTATTATTATACACCGGCGCCGGTGGAACCAATTATTCCAATGGTGGTGGAACCTATCCTAATTTTTTTGATGCGCATCCACCATTCCAGATTGATGGAAATTTTGCGGGCACGGCGGGTATGACAGAAATGTTATTGCAAAGCCAGTTTAAATCTATTGATCTGTTGCCTGCATTGCCCAATGCCTGGAAAGAAGGATCTGTAAAGGGTTTGCGGGCAAGAGGTGGTTTTGAAGTGGGGATGGAATGGAAAGAACATGCATTGCAATCGGCCAGCATACAATCATTGAATGGCGGCGTTTGTGTGATCAGGTCTGCTGTTCCATTGCATATCAATAATATTCATATAGAAGCACAACCTATAAAAGTGGGTAATCTTTATGTGTTAACTTTTAATACCTTAAAAGGAGTAAAGTACCAACTGGGGAGGCATTAAAATTTATAATGGTAGTAAGCTTTTAGAAAGTTAAAAACTTTCCAAAAGCTTTTTCGCACGTCATTGCGAGGCACGAAGCAATCTGTGCAATAGAGTTTGATGGTGCTTACAAAAACAGAAAGGGCCTGACGGTTTTGTTTTATTCCATCCCTCACAGCCACAATCCACAGATTGCTTCGCGAAGCTCGCAATGACGTTGTGCGTCTTTGCGAGGCACGAAGCAATCTGTGCCGGAGAACTTGCTGAAGCTTTCAAAAACAGGTACTATAAAACCAAATAATGAATTAAAACTTTTTTGTCATTTTATAGTTATCCCAATCCTCTGTACTTTCATTGCATTGAATAATGTTTCTCCCCCCAAACTCCGTATATGAAAAGATTTCTTTTTTTCTTTATAATGATATTGATCGTCAGCATTTCATTTTCCCAAATCGTAAATAGAATAACAGACCCTGTTGATTGGGTAAACCCACTAATGGGGACCGACTCTAAACGCGATTTTTCAAATGGCAACACGTATCCCGCAATTGCATTACCATGGGGAATGAATTTCTGGACGCCACAAACCGGCACCATGGGGAACGGTTGGCAATATACCTATACACCCGAAGCCACAGCCTTAGATCCGAAAGGGGTTGAGAATAAAATAAGGGGCTTTAAACAAACCCACCAGCCTTCTCCATGGATGAATGATTATGGCCAATTCTCCATCATGCCCGTAAGTGGTAAATTATCGTTTACAGAAAATACACGCGCCAGTTGGTTTTCCCATAAAGCAGAAGTATCAAAGCCTTATTACTACAGTGTTTATCTGGCTGATGCTGATATTACTACTGAAGTAACGCCCACAGAAAGAGCTGCACAATTTCGTTTTACATTTCCTAAAGCCGACAGTTCGTTTATTGTGATTGACGGTTATACAAATGGGTCGTACATTAAAATCCTTCCCAAAGAGAATAAGATCATTGGGTATTCCACTAAATCAACACGTAGTGCTATCAAAGGGTTCAAAAATTATTTTGTTATCTATATTGATAAACCCTTCAATATAAATTATACCTGGCATGATAGTACATTGGTAAAAGATTCATTGGAGATGACAGCCAATCATGCAGGAGCTATCATTGGTTTCAGCACGATAAGAGGGGAGAAGGTTAATCTGAAAGTAGCTTCTTCATTTATCAGTATAGAACAGGCTGAGATCAGTTTACAAAGAGAACTGGCGCATGATGATTTTGAAACCACCAAACAAAAAGCAAGAGCCGTCTGGAATAAAACATTAAGCCGCATTAATATAGAAGGTGGTACAGTTGATCAGATCCGTACTTTTTATTCCTGTTATTACCGCGCTTTATTCTTTCCCAATAAATTATATGAGATTGATGCCAATAACCAGATCATCCATTTCAGCCAGTACAATGGAAAGATCTTGCCGGGTTATATGTATGGAGGCACAGGTTTTTGGGATACATTCCGTGCATTGTATCCATTCTTAAACCTTGTGTATCCATCTATTAACAAAGAAATGCAGGAAGGATTGATCAACGATTATAAAGAAGGGGGATGGTTGCCTGAATGGTCGAGCCCCGGATATGCCAATACAATGATCGGTAATAATTCTGCTTCAATTGTTTCGGAGGCGTATCTCAAAGGTTTGCGTGGATACGATATCAATATATTGTATGATGCCTTACTAAAAGGAGCAAACAATGAAGGTCCTCTCCGCGCTGTAGGCCGTGCCGGTGTTAAGTTGTATAATGAGCTGGGTTACGTTCCAATGGATGGTGTTGTAAAAGAACCCGCCGCCTGTACGCTTGAATATGCGTATGATGATTATGTGATTTATAAATTAGCCAAAGCATTAAACAAACCCAAAGAAGAAATAGAATTGTATGCCCGCCGTAGCCAGAACTACAAAAATTTATTTGATCCCGAAACAAAATTAATGAGAGGCAGAAACAAAGATGGCAGCTTTCAAACACCGTTCAATCCATTCCGCTGGGGTGGTGCTTTTACAGAAGGCAACAGCTGGCATTATACCTGGTCTGTATTTCATGATATTCAGGGATTGGTTGATTTGATGGGTGGAAGGAAAACATTTATTCAAATGCTCGATTCTGTTTTTGTGATGCCACCTGTTTTTGATTTTTCTGCATATGGCCGTGTGATACATGAAATGCGTGAGATGCAGGTGGCAGGCATGGGGCAATATGCTCACGGCAACCAACCTATTCAACACATGATCTATCTCTACAACTATGCAGGTGAGCCCTGGAAAACACAGTACTGGGCAAGAGAAACCATGAATAAACTGTATAAGCCTACACCTGATGGTTATTGCGGCGATGAAGATAACGGACAAACTTCCGCCTGGTATTTGTTTTCAGCACTAGGATTCTATCCGGTTTGTCCGGCTAGTGACCAATATGTGTTAGGAGCACCCTTGTTTCAAAAAGCAACCATTCATTTAGAGAATGGCAAAAATGTTGTGATCAATGCTCCTGCTAACAACGATAAGAATTTATATATTCAAAAACTATCCGTTAATAATCAACTTTACAATAAAAACTGGTTAAGCCATAGTGAAATGCAAAAAGGAATTGTATTAAATTTTACTATGGGATCTTCTCCTGAAAAAACAAGGGGAACAAAAGAAGAATCATACCCGTATTCTTTTACAACAGATAAGGATAATCCATTGCGGAAAAAATAAGACTCCTTTTTATGAACGATATTTTTTGCCACAGATGCACAGATTTTCACAGATATAAACCGATAAATCTGTGAAAATCTGTGCATCTGTGGCAAAACTTCCACTATTTTAATATCAGACTCAACCTTTCTTAAACACATTAGTATCCCTTCGAAATCGTTTTCGTAACTTTTTTAAGCTTCTTAAACCTTTTAGTAAAACCTTTTACCTAAGTTTATTCCGGAATAAGGCTATTGTGTCCCCGGTAACCAAATTCCATTAATTGATTGATAAACCAAAATTGCCATTTATGAGAAAAGTTTTTCTTCTTACCACGCTGTTGTGCTGTATACTAAGCATAGCATGGTCACAAAACACCCAGGTAACAGGCCGGGTAGTTGCCAATGAAAACGGGGCGGGGCTTTCAGGAGCCAGCGTTACCATCAAAGGGGCTGCCAAAGGAGTGGTTACCGATGCAGATGGAAAATTTTCCATCAATGTTCCATCAAAAGTTAAATCGGTATTGGTAATAAACACACTGGGTTATGCAACTCAGGAGGTTTTAGTATCCAATGAAACCAACCTCGTTATTAAATTAATGTCAGAAACCAAAGCACTCGAAGATGTAGTGGTAATTGGTTATGGTACTGTTAGAAAGAAAGACCTTACCGGGGCGGTAGGTTCTCTTGCTTCTGCAGATATCGTTCGGGCAAACCCGGCAAATGCTACACAGGCTTTACAGGGACAGGTGCCTGGTGTAGTTGTAACCAAAGCAAGCAATATGCCCGGACAGGCATTTTCGATTGATATCCGTGGTGAAAACACCATCAGTGGTGTAACAGAACCATTGGTAGTGATCGACGGTCTGATCGGTGGTCGTTTAAGGGATATTAACCCTGCCGACATACAATCGATAGATATCCTGAAAGATGCATCATCAACTGCTATTTATGGATCAAGAGGTGCAAATGGAGTTGTGATCATCACCTCTAAAAAAGGAGCTGCCGGAAGAACAAAAGTGTCTCTTGATGCCTATGTAGGACAGAAATCTCCCGGTCATATGCCACAGTTTCAAACTGCACAGCAATTTTATCAAATGCTTGTTACAGATTGGTCATTAAATCTGGGAACACCAACCACATTTACGGTAAATGAATTGAATACCGTAAATACAGGTGCTTCTACTAATTGGGTTAAATTAATGACCAAACCGGGTATGGCTGTAGGTTCTACCATCGCAGTATCTGGTGGTAATGGCGGAACTACTTATCGTTTTTCCGGTGGATATACACAGGATGATGGAACCATTCCGGGCAACACTTTCAAGAAATATAACCTGAACGGAAGTATTGATAGTAAAGTAAATAATTTCTTACGCGTGGGTTTTACAGCTTATGTAAATTATAACGTAAACCCTGTTGGTTCTATTGAAGCATTACGTTCTGCTTACCGTTCAAGACCTACTGGTGTTGTGAATTACAGTGATCTTGTTGATCCAAGTGCGGGCTTTGATTTGGGTGTGGGTCCATGGGGCGGATATGCCGTATGGATGGGTATTAAAGATAACCAGGTGTTAAATCCATTGGTTGAAGCGAATCCGGCTAACTATCAAAACCAGATCAATGTTTCTAACCAAATGGGAAATGCATTTGCAGAGATCACCATTTTAAAAGGACTTACTTTCAAAACATCGATCTCGGGGTCTGTGATTGGTCAGAAGACCGGTGATTACAGAGGTACTTTCACAAAAGACCGTGCTGCAGTTAACTTACCAAGAGCAACTTATTCAACAGCTGATAATACCAGCTACACGTTCGATAACCAGTTAAACTATAATACCAATATTGGTTCAAGGCATAAGATCAGTGCAACAGTTGCACAGAGTGCTTTTAAAAATACTACAGAAACCTATTCAATTGCTGTACAAAACCTGCCTTATGCTTCGGTTTGGTATAACCTGGGTACAGCGGGTAATTCGAATGTTACCGGTGTTAGCAGCAGCTATACCATGAACACGCTGCAATCTTACATGGGTCGTCTTAATTACACATTCGATGATAAATACCTGTTTACATTTACAGGAAGAGCGGATGGTGCATCGCAACTTGCCAATGCAAATAAATGGGCTTTCTTCCCTTCCGGTGCTTTTGCCTGGAGAATGAGTGAAGAGAAGTTCATCAAAAAAACAAATATCTTTTCCGACCTGAAATTACGTGTGAGCTATGGAGAAGTAGGTAATGCAAACGTTTCTCCTTACAGCACAACAGCTGCCATCCTGAATACAATTTATAGTTATGACCAGACCCTGGGTAACGGATTTGCACCGGGTACATTGGGTAACCAGGATCTTAAATGGGAAAGAAGCCAGGAATTAAACCTTGGATTGAATGTTGGATTTCTGAATAACAGAATCACAGCTGCCATTGAAGTGTATAAAAGAACAACCAAAGATCTGATCCTGAAAGAAAACCTGCCAACATCAACCGGTTTTACAACTGTAAATGCGAATGTGGGAAGGATCTCTAATAAAGGAGTTGAGATCTTGCTGAATACAAGAAATATTGTTTCGAAAAATTTCAACTGGACAACCTCTATCAACTTCTCTAAGAATGTTAACCGTATTGAAGAATTGGCGAATGGCGTAACTTCTATTATCGGTAGCAGTTTGTTTGTAGGTTCTCCTGTTAAATCTTACTACGATTACCAGTTCTCCGGAATCTGGCAGATCGTTGATAGTGTAACTGCAAAAGGTTTTGGTCAGGCTCCGGGTTCTGTAAAAGTAGTTGACCAGAATGGCGATGGTGTTATCTCTTCTTCAACCGGTAAAGATGATCGTGTTGTATTGGGTACACAATTACCTAATTACACTTTAGGTATCACCAATAAAGTGAACTACAAAAATTTCGATCTGTCATTCCTGATGTATTACCGTAATGGAACCTTATATAATAATAACCTGTTAACAGGTACCATGGGTGACTATACCAATACACGTTATAACCACATTGTAATTGATTACTGGACAAGAAATAATCCAATCAATTCATGGTATGGCCCGGGTGTATCTCAACCATACAAATCAGCTATTCAATATGAAGATGCGAGTTTCCTGAGGGTATCTGATATTACCCTTGGTTATACTGTTCCAAAAGTAAAACTGGATAAAATGGGTATCGACAGAATGAGGGTATACTTCCAGGTAAATAATCCATTCCTGTTCACAAAATATCATGGTATGGATCCTGAATTCAACTCATCAACTGCCGGTGATGATTTGCCAACCATTACTTATACGTTTGGTGTAAACATTGGATTCTAATCTATTGAACTACTAATTAAAAATGAATTGTATGAATATTTTTAAAAGCACCCGGATCATTTCTACATGCGTTGTTTTAGCATGTATGATCGCAGCAGGCTGTAGTAAAAATTTTCTGACAGAGGTTAATCCTTCTAACAGAACAACTGATAATTACTATGTAGATGCTACAGGCTTTGAAAGCCTTGTTACATCCTGTTATCCTTTGCTCAGGGATATTGCCCAGCAAAGAAATTTAAATTTTCAGGGAACCGATGTATTCGCCGCAACAGGATGGGGTCCCATTTACTTTAAACAATCCAATCCTGCAGGTAGTGCACTTGACCAGTTTGATGTTCGTTTGAATGCATCACTGGGTGAACTGCAAACTTTATGGGATTTTCTGTACCGCGAGATCAACCGTTGTAATACTGTTGTTACAAGGGCAGGTGCGGTTACAGGTATGGCCGACTCATTAAAAAATGTAAGGATTGGTGAAGCCAAATTCTTACGCGCTTTGTGTTATTTCTGGGCCGTACAGCAATGGGGTGATATACCAATGCCATTGGTAGAAACCACGAGTGCCAGTCTGGAAGTTACCAAGTCAGTACAAAAAGATGTGTACGCACAATTAATTACGGATCTTACAGATGCGGTAAGCAAATTACCTGCCAAACAAAAAGACCTGGGCCGTGCAACACAGGGGGCTGCTAAATTTTTACTGGCACGGGTTTACCTTACCCGTGGCTGGAATTTTGCCGGTGCTTTGGGTGGAACAAGTGCAGATTTTACCAGTTCACTTACGTTAAGCGACCAGATCATTTCTTCTGGTTTATATCCTTTGGAAACCAACTGGAATAATTTATGGCCTTTACACAATATCAATCCTAACAAGGAAACAGCTTCTGTAACAACTTCTGTTGCTACAGCCAATGCAAGTAAGGAAGTGATCTTCGCTATTCAATATGCCAATGCATCCAGTTACAATGGTGATCCTAGTGTTGGAACAAGTACGGTTGGTAATGATATGCATGGACGTTTTGGCGGTGGCCCAAGTGGAGTGGCACAACAATCAAGAACCAGTGCGTATAACAGGAACCTGAATTCAGTAGTCTGCACCTGGGCTGCGTATCGTTTATTCGATCCGCAACTGGATAGCCGTTATAACGGAACCTTTAATAGTGTTAGTTATGCCACGGCAGTTGGTTCAGTTTCACTGGCAACCAATAAACCCAATCCGCAGGCAGTTACTTTGAATTTTGCAGTTAGCGATACTACTGCCATTGCTTTACCATGGAATAAACCTGCCCTTACCGCAGCTGAAAGAGGAGTGGATATTCCGGGGGGTACTAAAAAATATTCAGTGATTAACGCAAATGAATATATGGGCCTTGGATACCTTACAGGTACCAGTACGGCAGTTGTAGACAACCTGGCCTGGGGCGCGCCTATGTTTTGGAAATTCTTCCAGCCGGGTATTGCTTATGGTGATGGATTTTCAACATTCAATGATCCCATGTTCCGTTCTGCCGAAGTTTACCTGATGGCTGCTGAAGCTATTGTAAAAGGTGCAACCGGTGCTAAATTGGGAACAGCTGATGTATACTACAATATCGTATTAGATCGTGCATTGGGTACTGCTAATGCAGGAAAGAGCCCTCAACGTGCTGCTGCTCCTGAGAATGTAGATGATGCAGTTACCAATGTGGTTTCATACCGGGCAACAGCTGCCAATATTACGGTTGATATGATCCTTGACGAATCTGCCAGAGAATTACTGGGAGAAGGAAATCAGCGCTGGTATGACCTGAAACGTACAGGTACATTATTGACCCGTGCCGTTAAATACAATCCATGGATGGCTTATGGTACAGGAGGAACTCCATTGATTGCAACCAAGCATCTTTTGAGGCCAATACCTCAGGGTATGCTGGATAATTCTAATCCAAGAATTGATCAAAATCCAGGCTATTAATCTTCAAATATGAAAAGGGTTTGTTCAGAAATATTATAACAATATGACTGAACAAACCCTTTTTCTTTCGGGCGGCATGATTTGATTTTTTCAGAAGATGATTCAATTGGTCATTCAATGCAAATTAGTCTGTAAGAAATTTAGAATGTTTCCCTTGATGATAGGTAATAAACCAGTGTTTTATTGCTGATATTTTGTATTGTCCTGTTCAAAAAAAGATAGATATAAAAACAACAATAAGATTTTTTTCACTATTGAAAAACTGTTGAATTTTCGGAAAAGAAATAACCTAGTTATGTTAAACAAATATTTTTTACTGGCCGCATTGGGCTTGAGCAATATGTCATTATTGTTTTCGCAAACCAAAACTTCAGTGGTAACTGATAAAGTAAGTCTGGTAGAGCCAATGGTTGATGCAGCCAATTCCCGATTCTTCTATTTCAGCTCAGCCTCCAGGCCATTTGGTATGGTGAACCTTAGTCCGGATATGAATGTAAAAGGTACCTGGAATACCGGTTATCGTTATAATGAAGATACCATCCGTTGCTTCAGTCATATCCATTGCTGGGAATTATCAGGGATTCCTGTATTGCCTACCAATGGTGAGTTTAAGGGGCATCTCGGGTCTTCCCAATATGGATCTAGCTATTCTCACAAAGATGAAATTGCACGCCCCGGTTATCATAAAATAGTTTTAAAAACGTATGGCATTACGGCAGAACTTACCTCAACAACACGTGTAGGATTTCATAAATATACTTTTCCTAAATCGGCTGAAAGCCATATTCTGTTTGATTTTACAACAGTGCTGGGTTCTTCGGAAACACAAAGCGCTGAAGTAAATAAGATCAACGATAAGGAATTTGTTGGTTCAGTAGTTATGGCCGGAACAGTAAGAAGACCTAAACCACTAACGGTTTATTTTGTTGCCGAATTTGATAAAGCATTCGAATCATTCGGTGGCTGGAAAGATGGAAAGATCATATCCACCCAAAACAAAATAGAAGGCGAACATACAGGTGTTTATGTAAGTTTTAAAACCAATGCCAATGAAATAAGGCAAATGAAAATTGCGATCTCTTATACAAGTATAGAAGCCGCAAGAAAAAATTTACAGGCAGAACTTCCTCATTGGAATTTTAACCAGGTAGTAAAAGAATCTACTGATGAATGGAACAGTTGGTTAAGCCGTATCGAAGTGGAAGGAGGTACGCTGATAGAAAAAAGAAGATTTTATACAGACCTCTGGCATGGCCTTCAGGGAAGAAGGATTGTTAGTGATGTAAGCGGTACATATATTGATAATACAGGGGCTATACCAAGAATCGGACAAATACCGTTGGATGCAAAGGGTAAACCCAAATTCAATTCATACAATTCAGATTCTTTCTGGGGAGCACAATGGTCTATCAATACATTATGGGGACTTGTATATCCGGAATTAACTGAGTCATTTATCAACTCTATGTTGATGATGTATAAAGATGGCGGACTTATTCCCCGTGGACCATCGGGTGGTAATTATACCTATGTAATGACAGGTGCGCAAACAACCCCCTTTATTGTAAGCGCTTATTTTAAAGGTATCAGGGGATTTGATATTGCACAGGCTTATGAAGGAATGCGCAAGGATCATTTCCCGGGAGGTATGATGAGCAAAGCCGGTTACGAGCACACAACATTTAAAGGGGGTGGTATTGAAGAATATATGTCGATGGGTTATGTGCCGCATCCAATCAGTACCATTAAATATGGTTTCCATCTGGATGGTTCTGCACAAACACTGGAATATGCTTACCAGGATTATGCATTAGGGCAAATGGCAAAAGCGTTAGGCAAAAAAGATGATTATGAACTGTTCAGCAAAAGAGCGTTGAACTATAAAAATATCTTCAATAAGGATATTGGATGGATGTGGGTAAAAGACAGACAGGGCAAATGGGCCCAACCGGTTGATATACTCCAATACGAACATGGCTTTGAAGAAGGAAATGCTGCGCAATACACATGGTGGGTTCCACATGATGTAAATGGATTGATAGGATTGATAGGCAGCCGCGAAGCATTCACAAAAAAATTAAACGATGCATTTACCAGTGCCGAGAAACATGGATTTGTTTCGGGCAAATCTGAAAATCCAACCGATCAGGAATTGAATAGAAGGGTATACATCAATTACGGCAACCAGCCCTGCATGGAAACACCTTTCCTGTTTAATTATTCCGGTTCTCCATGGCTTACACAATATTGGACACGCAAGATCATTGATACGGTATACAGCGGGATCTCTCCACAAAAAGGGTATAGTGGCGATGAGGATCAGGGATTAATGGGTTCACTTTCCGTGTTGTTGAAAATAGGTTTGTTCTCAACAAATGGCGGTACCTCGGAAAAACCATTTTATGAAATCACCAGCCCTATTTTTAATAAGATCACTATCCATTTAAATCCTAAATATTATTCAGGAAAAGAATTTGTGATTGAAACAAAGAATAATGGTCCAAAGAATTATTATATACAATCTGCACAGATGAATGGTAATTCATTGGATCGTCCATGGATATGGCATGAAATGCTGGTAAAAGGTGGAAAGTTGAGTTTGCAGATGGGAGAAAACCCAAACAAATCATGGGGAAGTGCTCCTGAAATGGCACCTCCTTCTATGTCAACCCAAAAGTAGTTTGATTTAAACACAGGATCGTAAATATTCAATGATGATGAACTCTACGAAGAAAATATCCATGAAAGATATCGCCAAAGAGCTGAATCTTTCTATAACAACGGTTTCATTTGTGGTGAATGGGAAAAGCGATAGTATCAGTCCTGCAACCGTTAAAAAAGTGAAAGACCTGATCAAAAAAAGAGGATTTAATCCCAATAGCGCTGCCCGTATGTTACGAACGGGAAAATCCAAAACCATTGGATTGATCATTGAAGACAATGGTAATTATTTCTTTGGCAATATTGCCAAGATCATTGAAACAGAAGCCCATAAGAACGGATATAATGTTTTTTTAAGTAGCACAGAAAATAATGATGATACGGCAAAAGCCCTGATCAATAAAATGAAGAACAGTTCGGTGGATGGCTTTATCATTACGGCTACCCAGGGGATTAAGGAAGAGATAGATAAACTGAAAAAAGAAAATATCCCATTTGTGTTATTAGACAGGTTGATGCCGGAAGTGGAAACCAATTATGTAATACTGAATAATTACAAAGGTGGATATGACCTTACAAAACATTTAGTGGATAATGGGTATGAAAGAATAGGATTCATATCAATCCACGATGGAATGTCGCAGATGATTGACCGTAAGAAAGGATTTCTGGATGCATTACGGGATGCCAGTAAACCATTCCCGGAAAAAGCTATGCTGGAGGTTTCATTCAGGCAATCTCATGAAGAAATTCTGGAAACGATTAAAACATACATAAAAAATAATCCCGAACTGGATGCATTATTCTTTGCAACCAATTATCTCGGGGTAATGGGCATTGAGGCAATACAACAATCAAATCTTAAAATACCGGAAGATATTGCAGTAGTCAGCTTTGATGATAATGACCTGTTCAGGTTGCTTACACCATCCATCACTGTTGCTGCACAGCCAATCAGGGAAATTGCCACCAAATCAATAGAGCTATTGTTAAAGATCATCAAGAAAGAACAAAAGCAGGTTACAATGGTAGGAGAAGTAATCGAACCAACTGTGATTATTAGAAATTCAAGTCCTAAAAAGAAACGCGCATAGACTTTTTTGGGTATAATTTAATGACCCCGTTATCATCATAAAATTTCTGTCAAAAAAATGGTTGCTTTATGAAACGTAGGAAATTTATTTATCAAACTTCACTGGGGCTGGGAGGCTTGTTTCCTGTTGTAAACCAATTGAGTGCTCTTGAGATAAACAATGGCCCATTTTTGGCAACAGGGATTAAAATAGGAGAAGTTACAGAAACTGAAGCAATCATTTGGGTAAGGCTAACAAAGGATAATAAGCCTGTTGCAAAGTCAGCCCCGGTTCCACAGGTGGTTTATCTGGATGAAGCAAATGGCGAATGGCATCCCGTAGCTTATTTTAAAGAGAAATATAAAAAAGACAGGCCGGATAAAGAAACGAAAGTGATCTTTCCTGATGGATATACTGTGCGTAATATTGAAGGTGCAGTGCCTGGCACAACAGGAGATATCAGGATATTGTATAGAAAAAAAGGCGGAACCAAATGGAGTAATACACAATGGTCTCCTGTTGATCCATCAGCAGATTATTGCACCCAGGTAAAACTGAAAGGATTGCATGCCGGAACTGATTATGAAATTAAAGTAGAAGCGAAATCATCTTCAGCAAAAACAGCAACCAATTCTTTAGTTGGTTCTTTTGGTACCGCAGCACCGGCAGCTATTTCGAAAGAAGTACATTTTATGGTAACCACCTGTCATGAATACGATGACCAGGATGACCGTAATGGAATTGGTTTTAAGATCTACAAACACATGCAAACCCTGCAGCCGGATTTTATGGTGCATACAGGAGATGTGGTTTATTATGACCAAAAAGCAAAAGATATTCCGCTTGCTTACTGGCATTGGCAAAGGATGTTTGGTTTGGAAGGCTGTAAAGAATTTTACAAACAGGTGCCCACTTATTTCATGAAAGATGATCATGATACCTGGATGAATGATTGTGACCCGCAAACCAAAACGCGTTTCATGGGTAAGCTCACATTTGAACAGGGAGTGAAAATATTTTACCAACAGGTACCCATGAGTGAAAAACCTTACCGAACATTTCGCTGGGGAAAAGATTTACAGATCTGGTTGCCGGAAGGAAGAGAATACAGAAGTAAAAACGATTCAAAAGATGGTCCTGATAAATCTATCTGGGGCAAAGAACAGATGCAGTGGTTCAAAGATTCTTTCAATGCATCGGATGCAACCTATAAAATCATTGTAAGTGCAACACCAATCGTTGGTCCTGATCGTCCGCAAAAAAATGATAACCATGCCAATAGCGGATTCGCGTATGAAGGAGCAGAGATCAGAAAATTTGTAGCCGGACATAAAAATGTATACGTGATCTGTGGCGACAGGCATTGGCAATATGCTTCCAAAGACAGTAAAACAGGATTGATGGAATTTGCCTGCGGCCCAGCCAGTGATGAACATGCAAGTGGCTGGAAAAAAGAAGATGTATTACCCGAACACCGTTACCTGAATATTGTAGGAGGTTTTTTGGGCGTAAAAATTAAACCCGGAATGCAAAAGACTCAAATCTCTTTTACTCATTATAGCGTGGATGGGAAAAAATTGCATGTGGAAGACTTTACAAATGAGGGGTAGTTAAAATATAAAAATTTGAAAAAAGGACTCTGTTTTTTATTGCTTATAGGATCTCTAAAAACAAGTTGTATGGCGCAGGGTAAAGCCATTTACAATATGTTTTTGGAAGAACCTGTGCCTGCAAACGGAACAAAGGTTCTTTTTAATGCACCTGTTTTGCGGTGGCCCTATCAAAAAGGGAAACAGGTGAGATATGATGTACAAATTTCACAAAATAAAAACTTTGAAGGGAATACTACAATTCTTGCACAGGGATTAATTGGAGCAATATTTAATCCACACAAATCATTGGCTGTTGGAACCTGGTATTGGCATTATAAAGTGTCAGGGAAAGACTGGTCGGCAATTCAGCAATTTAATATTACAGAAAAAGCTTTGCCAATGGTTTCTCCTTTACCCGATAAATTTCTATCGGGTATTCCTCAAACACATCCGCGTATTTTGGTAAATGGAAGAAATGATATGGTAACCCATCTTTCTCATCAATCAGATGCCAAAGCTATCCTTGCTGAAGCGGCATCAGTACTTGGGCAAACAATTTTAACTGAAGCAGATGCAACACCTTCTTCCAAAGGGGAGAATGATAATCAGGATAAAAAACTGAATTCAGATGCTATAGTAGCGTTAGGATATTCGATTAATGGAATGATCTTGCCTTTATGCCAGGGTTATTTATTAACCGGGATCAAAGCTTATCGTGATAAAGCAATTGCAATGGCAATGGAAGTTGCACATTGGGATGCGAAAGGTGTTTCAGGATCGAGGGATTTTACTGATGGAATGTGCATGTACGATATGGCATTGGTATTTGATACATTCTATGATGATCTTTCACAAATACAAAAAGATACATTACAAAAAGCTATTGCAATAAGGGCCTCGCAATTCTATAAAAGCTGGATCAACAGTATTGAATCGAAAGTATTAAGCGGGCATGTATGGCAGTTGATCTTAAATGAATTTTTTAAAACAGGTATTGCATTATACAATCACGAACCTGATGCCGCAAAATGGCTGTCATATGCTTATGAGCTGTTTCTGGCAAGATCTCCGGTATTGGGCGGTGAAGATGGTGGCTGGGCAGAAGGTGCTTATTATTTCCAGATGAATATGGAAACATTGGTAGAGATTCCCACTTATATTAAACAATATACCGGCTTCGATTTTATACAATCACATCCCTGGTATCGTAACCAGGCTGATTGGATGATCTATCATTTTCCTCCCGCTTCTTCTGCTGACGGATATGGTGATAATACCGAAGAATTATTTGAACCACCCGCTTCTTATGCATCTTTCGCAAATGTGATGGCTAAACTTACTCAAAATCCAAAATATGTTTGGTATGCCAATCAACTTACCAAACAACAAAAAACAGATCTTACCAAAGAACCTGTTCTACGTTGGTTCCGGTTAAAGAATACAGGTAATCTCAGTATGCCAACTGTTTCTGATACCATGCATTTTGCAATGGGAAATCTTTCAAAGGAAGCTGGGGTTGCTGCATTACATACTGATCCTTCAAATACAAAGAAAGATCTCATGATTGCAATGCGGGCAAGTCCTTTTGGCGCATACGGACATATACTGGCCGATCAAAATACATTCAATATTCTCTTTGGTGGCAAGCGGTTGTTTTACAGAACCGGTTATAAAGTGGCAATGGATGATCCACACCGATTAGGATGGAGTAAGCATACCAAAAGTATGAATGGTGTTTTGATTAATGGTCAGGGACAACCTTACAGTGCTGAAGCTTATGGCTATTTCAGCAGGTTTTTACAGGGAGAAAAACTGGCTTATATGAAAGGGGATGCTTCTACTGCCTACCAGAGTGTTGAAACCAAAGAAGATTACGGAATTACAAAATTTGATCGCCATATTGTTTTGCTGAAGCCTGGTATTATTGTGATCTATGATGAGTTGGAATCCAAAACCGAAGCCAACTGGTCGTGGCTGATCCATAGTTTGAAAGACATGAAACTGGATAGCGTACACAACACTTTTATTTCATCCATTGAAGGCGTAAAAGGAGTTGGAAAACTTTGGAGTTCTCAATCCTTTACATGGAATATCAGCAATAAGTTTGAAGTGCCTGCCGTAATTTACAGAAACTACAAAGGAATGCGTACAAAGAAATATGAGGATACACAATGGCATTTGAAAGCGACCAATAAAGAAAAGAATTCACAGGTTAGGTTTCTATCTATAATACAGGTAGGAAAAGAAGGAAGCGCATTGCCATTCAAAGAAACTAAGACAGGAGAGGGCATTACAAGAATTACCATTGGTGATTGGCAGATTGATGCGACGCTGCCATATAACCAGGCTCCGCAATTGCACATTCAATCTGTTTCTGGCAATACTGTGTTCGCTGCTTATGGCAGTGATATCAGGTTTAAAGAACAATCTTATTCCGGGAAAATTGCAGGCAGTTCTAAACTGGCAGAAATGATAAATGGAAAAATAAAATTTTCGGAAATGGGCGATGAGCCTCTTTCTCCCATCAGATAAAAATAGTGAATGACGAAATTGTTTATTGATATGAGAAAAATCGCTTTGCCAATCTTATTGATTTGTATGGCAATTATTTTTTTTCAGTCAAACAATTTATTAGCACAGAATCGTACAAAAACAAAACGCCCCCCCAATATTTTATTTGCGATTGCAGATGACCAGTCGTTTCCACATACATCTGCTTACGGACAAAAAACATTTCATACACCGGTGTTTGATAGTGTTGCAGCAAGTGGTATCTTATTCAACAATGCATTTGTAGCCGCTCCGCAGTGTAGTCCATCGCGCGCTGCCATCCTTACCGGCAAACAGATCTGGCAATTGGAAGAAGCAGGAACACATGCCAGTTATTTTCCTAAAAAATTTACTGTGTTTACAGATGTACTTGAAGGAAGTGGATATTTTCTGGGGTATACCGGCAAGGCCTGGGATCCCGGAAATTTTAAAGATGCCGGATGGAGTCGTAACCCTGTTGGCCCTGAATACAATAAACGGCAGTTAGGAAAAGCACCCACAACAGGCATCAGTAAAATTGATTATGCAGCAAACTTCAAAGATTTTCTTTCAGAGAAACCAACAGATAAGCCCTTCTTTTTTTGGTATGGAGCGCATGAACCGCATCGTGTGTATGAAGAAGGATCGGGTAAAAGATCAGGGCTTACTGCAAATGATCTAACCGTGCCGCCATTCTTACCCGATAATGATCTGGTAAGAAATGACCTGTTGGATTATGCATTGGAGATAGATTGGTTTGACCAGCAATTGGGTAAAATATTACAGTTGTTAAAAGCTGCCGGTGAACTGGAGAATACGATCATTGTAATTACATCCGATAATGGAATGCCTTTCCCTTATGCAAAAGCCAATCTGCAGGAATATGGTATTCATGTTCCATTGGCCATCTGTGGCCCATCTATAAAAGGAAAACAAAGAAAAGTAGATGATATGGTAAGCCTGATAGATCTGGCACCAACATTTTTAGACCTCGCTGGTGTAAAACATTTCGAAGGCATTACCGGTAAAACTTTACTACCCATTTTCAATAGTACCCAATCGGGAAACATAGATCTGGCCAGACAATCCATTTTAACCGGAAGAGAACGTCATTCACATGCACGTCCGGATAATATGGGATATCCTGCAAGGGCCATTCGGACAAGCAAGTATCTCTACATTGAAAATTTTAAACCGGAGAGATGGCCACTGGGTGATCCTGCTCCGGAAAAACAGGAAACGATCGTAGGTAATAAAGACATGAAACCCATATTGGAAGGCTATGAGGATATTGATGATTCGCCTACAAAAACAATGATGATCAAAGACAGGGCATTGTGGCCCGAATTATTTACAATCGGGTTTGAAAAAAGAAGCAGTGAAGAATTGTATGATATTAAGGAAGATCCTTATTGCTTGCATGATCTTTCAAAGATTTTTAAATTGCAATCTGTAAGAAAAGAACTGAAGCAACAATTGGAACAGCAATTGATCGCACAAAAAGATCCAAGGATGATGGGATATGGTGATGTGTTTGACAGCTATCCCAGATTTGGTTTGATGCGCCCTTATGATGGATTTAAAGAACGTGGAAAATATAATCCGGCTTTCATCAAAAAATAAATAACGCTAATACATGCAATCAACGTATCATCATATCAGCTCAATCTTTTCACTTAAACGGTTAAGTGCTGTTATGCTATTTTGTTTGATTGGTATTCCTATGCTGAATGCACAATCAACAAAACGCCCAAATATCATTTTAATACTTACGGATGATCTGGGCTGGAGCTGCTTTTCAACAAAGATGGATGACCGCATTGCAGATTCAAAAAGCGATTACCATGAAACACCCAATATAGATAAGTTCGCAAAACAGAGTCTGCGTTTTACAAGAGGGTATGCACCAGATCCTATTTGCACGCCGAGCAGAAGAAGTATCCAGTTTGGGCAAACTTCCATCCGCCAGGGCGATGAAACTTTTCCTGAGCAATATGCGCCGGGACAAAATCATCTTTCTATACCACAGGTATTAAAAATATTTGATAAACAATACAAAGCAGCCCATTTTGGTAAATGGGACCTGCGTGCCAATATTACTCCGGCACAATTAGGCTATGATGAAAGTGATGGAGATACAGGAAATAAGAATGGAGATATTTCATCTGACAGGGAAGAAAAATGGACAACCCATTTTATTACGGATAACCCGAAACAAATGGATAGTATCACTTATCATTCTATCCATTTCATGAAAGAACAAGTGAAAGAAAAGCATCCTTTTTATTTACAGGTATCACATTATGCAACTCATGTGAACACTGAAACAAGACAGGCCAGTTATGATAAGTTCAAAGCAAAACCCGTTGGTAAGAAACACGATAACGTTGCATGGGCAGGAATGATCAATGACCTTGATAAGAGTATTGGTGAATTATTGAATATGGTAGATGCGTTGGGGATTGCTGATAATACTTACATATTTCTGATGGCGGATAATGGAGCGGTAGAATTTATTCCCCCGGTAAATAACCGCTTAGATCCGCCATCTTCTTTTAGCCATCAAATGAGAAATTACCCGCTTCGTGGTGGAAAGTGGACATTGTATGAAGGTGGGATCCGTGTTCCATTTATGGTGAGGGGCCCGGGAATAAAAGGCGGAGGGCAAACAGATGTGCCTGTTGCCGGGTGGGATTTGTTGCCAACCATCGCAGAGTTGGCTGGAAATAAAAATAAACCTGCCGGGCATATTGATGGCGGCAGTCTGGTTTCTGTTTTGAAGAACGGCGGGAATGGAAAAGTAGAAAGACTGTCTGATGATTTTTATTTTCATCGGTTCAACAATGGTTATCCGCATTCAGCCATTATTGTGGGCGATTATAAACTGATTAAATTCTGGAAAACAAAAAAAGTAGAATTGTACAATATCAGTAAAGATCTTGGAGAAATAAATGAGATTTCAAAACAGGAATCGGCTAAAGCAACTGAACTGGAAGCAAAACTGATGAAGTATATCAACGAAGTAAATCCTGAATTAGGAAAAAGGTATTAATAAGGCAGTATGAGAAAATGGGTTTATATGGTATTTTTTGTTTTTGCGAATAGCACAGCTAATTCACAAAACAAAGAACGCGTGCCTGTGATCATTATTATGGCCGATCAGTTACGGGTTGATGCGTTGGGTGCTATCACTCCTAATATCAATTCGCTAAAAAATGATGCGGTCAATTTTACAAGAGCTTATTGTGCGGTTCCGCTTTGTGCACCTTCTCGTTCTTCTTTTTTTACCGGGTTATATGCAAATAGAACCGGTTCCATGATCAATCCATTTGAAAAAGACGATGAAGTGTTTGGCAATACAAAAATGGGCATACCAAATATGTATGGATTATTTGAGAATGACTGGGATAGCCATCATGTAGGCAAACAACATTTTTTTACCGAAGAAAAAATTGATAAAGATCCGAACAGTAAAACAAAATGGACTACTCAGGAAACATATACCGGGTGGATGAAAGCGCAGAAGAAAGCAAAACCTGGCGGAAAAATATACAAAGATAATGCCCCGGAACTTGTATCAGGTTCACATACGCAATTGCGTTCGTATTCAACACCTTCTTTTGGTTTGTATAAAGAGGGGGCAGAATTTTACCTGGATCATTATATCGCAACACAAAGTATTGAAGCGATTAAGAACAGGGATAAAAACAAACCTTTGTTATTGAATGCCATGTTTCTTGCTCCGCATCCACCCTTTAGTGTGCCGGAACCCTATTTTTCAATGTTCGATTTAATGAATTTGAAAGTTCCTGAAAATGTAGGGGAATGGTATCCCGGCCAATCTCCATTGCAGATGTATAATCTTACAGGTTTTATTGGATCGAGATATGACCGTCAGCAATGGATAGAAATATGGAAAAAATATTTAGGTCTGGTAAAATTGTTAGATGATGAGGTAGGCAGGGTAATTAAAACACTAAAAGAAGAGGGTATATATGACAAAGCAATCATCCTCTTCACTGCAGATCATGGTGAAATGCTAGGCAGCCATATGCTCTGGCAAAAAATGTGTATGTATGAAGAATCTGCTAAAGTGCCTTTCATTTTAAAACTTCCGAAAGGATTTCAATCTTCTATAAAAGAATCTGATGCATTAATCAGTCTGGTAGATTTTTTACCCACTTTATTGGAACTGAATGGTATGAAGCCATTGGTAAAATCAGATGGACTTTCATTAGTGCCAATTTTAAAAGGAAATGCATTGAACAGAAACTCCATCTTTATGCAATACGATGGTAATGGTTCATTGGGAAGCTCTCAAAGAAGTATCGTGAAAGGGAAATTCAAATTGATCGTTGATATGTTCAAAGATGAAAGTTTTGTTGAATTATATGATCTGATCAAAGACCCGCAGGAAATGGGTAACCTGATGTTCGATCCGGCATATTCAGCAACTGCAGATGAGTTGATCGCAGACCTTACTGCTTATATGCAAAAAACCGGTGACAGATTAACATTACGAAAAGACCTGCACGTTCAATTTTTAAAGAACTACAAAAACGGAATACAAAAATCTGATAAACAACAATAATGAAAAAAAGAATGAACCTCGGCAATCTAACCTGTTTCAAATGGATCCTGTTTGTTGGGATAGTATTGATTATGCCATCAATGCATGCTTTTTCGCAACAAACAAAGAACATAGCCAGACCAAATATTGTGTACATATTGGCAGATGATCTTGGTTATGGTGATGTGTCTGTGAATAATCCGGAAAGCAAGATCAATACACCTTATATTGATGGACTTGCCAAGCAGGGAATGCGTTTTACAGATGCGCATACTACATCCTCTGTTTGCACGCCTTCGCGTTATTCCATTCTTACCGGCCGTTATCCATGGAGAAGCCGTTTACCGGTTGGTGTATTGCGCGGATATAGCCGCACACTCATTGATAATGGTCAGCCTACCATTGCCAGTTTATTAAAAACAAGTTCATACAGAACCGGTGTTGTTGGCAAATGGCATCTAGGATTGGATTGGGTTCCAAAAGAAGCAAACAAAGATTCTCTTAAAAACAATTTATATGGTATCCTGGATGAAATGAATCCGGATCATATTGATTTTACAAAAGCACCTGTTCAAGGCCCGCGCACAGAAGGATTTGATTATTCCTTTATTCTTCCGGCATCATTGGATATGCCACCGTATTGTTATCTGGAGAATGATAAATTAACAGAACTGCCTACAGGTCATACCGATGGCAATAAATTAGAATCAGGCTATACAGGTCCATTCTGGAGAGCGGGGTTAATGACTCCTTCTTTTGATTTCTTCGATGTATTGCCAATGTTTACCAGAAAAGCAACAGACTTTATCAAACGTGAATCAAAAGGAAACAACCCTTTCTTTCTTTATTTCCCAATGCCGGCACCACATACACCTTGGATGCCTACAAAAAATTATATCGGCAAATCCAAAGCAGGAGAATATGGCGATTATGTACAGGAGGTGGATGATGCAGTTGGTACTGTTTTGAAAACATTAGACAGTCTTGGCCTTTCTAAAAATACCATAGTAATTTTTGCAAGCGATAATGGTCCTTATTGGAGAGATAATTTTGTTCAGCAATTCAACCACAAAGCAGCAGGCCCATTCAGAGGGATGAAAGGAGATGCATTTGAAGGTGGCCATCGTGTTCCATTGATCATTCGTTATCCTGGTAAAGTGGCCGCTAATACGGTAAGTGCTGCAACTACCACGTTGGCTAATCTGATGGCAACCTGTGCAGAATTACTTGGGAACAAAAATCCAAAATTTGAAACAGAAGACAGTTATTCCATTTACCCAATTCTTACCGGTAAAGCAAAGGAAGTGGCAGAACAGCCCGCTGTTGTACATTTTTCATCCAAAGGTTTTTATGCCATCAGAAAGGGCTCCTGGAAACTGATCACCAATCTGGGTTCCGGTGGAATGAGTGCCCCTGTTGAAATTAAAGCCAAACCGGGAGAGCCTGTAGGGCAATTATTTAATCTGGGAAACGATATTCATGAAGACCATAATCTCTATAACGAAAATCCGGAGAAAGTGAAAGAGTTAACGGAGATGCTGGAGAAAATTAAAAAGTCAAAAGTAAAAATTAAAAAATAGGATTTTGAAACACATAGGGACATAGGTCAGGCATGAGATCACATAGTTGTTCTTCTATATGCCCTTTTTCCTAACCTATGTTCCTATGTGTTTCAAAAAAACTCGATAAAAGAGGATATCATTTTAAAAGAGAACATATTTCAATTGATGATGCAACAGATAAAAATATATTTTTTGCTATCCTGCTTAACATTCATCATTCCATCAATGATGAATGCGCAGTCTGTTGATCTATCCAAACTGAATTCTCCCATTTTATTCAAAGGAGATTCTGTTACTGCTTACCGCGATCCAATGGTGATCTTTGAAAAGGGAACCTTTTATCTCTATTTCACCTTAACTGAAATTGAAAAAGATGGTAAGATCTTTATGTATACGGCAATGAGTAAAAGCAAAGACCTGCAACATTGGTCTGTTGTAAAAAAGATAACACCGAAAGATCAGTCACTCGATTATTCAAGTCCAGGTAATATTATCAGGTATAATAATGAATGGGTAATGTGTTTACAAACTTATCCACGTCCCGGTTATATCACTTCACAAAAAGTGACATATGGTGATGCCAGTTCACGGTTGTTCATCATGCGCAGCAAGGATTTGATGAATTGGTCAAAACCCGAATTATTGAAAGTGAAAGGAGACGCGGTTGAAGAAAAAGATATGGGCAGAATGATCGATCCTTTTTTATTGGAAGACAGAAATGAAAAAGGAAAATGGTGGGCATTCTATAAACAAAATGGAGCCAGTCGTTCATATTCGCATGATCTGAAACATTGGGTATATGGTGGACATATTCCTGCGGGAGAAAATATTTGTATTGTGAGTAAGGGAGATGAGTATATAATGTTTCATTCACCCGAAAATGGAATTGGTGTTAAGAGATCGAAGGATTTGATCAATTGGAAAGATGATCCTAAGGTGATTACACTCGGACAAAATAAATGGCCATGGGCGAAAGGAAGGATCACCGCAGGATTTGTGTTGGAAATGAAAAAGGAAGAGGTTAATAAACGCTACCTGCTTTTCTTTCACGGCTCAGGCCCCAAAACAGAACTGGAAGGCGATTTTGATAAAAATGCATCCATTGGTTTGGCTTGGAGTAATGATTTGGTTAATTGGGATTGGAAACAATAAAGAACATTTATAATTTAACGATATGCGTATCCCCTCATTCAAAAAAAGTATTGTCGGATTTTGTTTGTTGACTGCTTGTTTGGGTTTTCAAAATGGAAATGCACAAACTGTAGATGTATTTAAATCTGCTTATATAAAATCTACTCTATTAAAAGTAGCGGATTGGCAATTTAAAAACCATAACAAACAATCACTCAATTCGTGGACGAACGGTGCTTTTTATACCGGCGTATTTGCTGCGTATGAAACTACAAAGTCAAATGAGTTACTGGATTCCTTACTGGCTATCTGCGAAAGAAATCAATGGTTGCCGGGAAGAAGATATGACCATGCAGATGATTATGCGATCAGTCAAACTTATATTGATCTGTATCGTATAAAAAAAGATAAAAGAATGATACAGGCTACGCTCGACTCGTTGCAAAAAATGAGAGAAGTACCGGGTAATGAATTTAAAAAACATGGTATCACCTGGTGGTGGTGCGATGCCTTGTTCATGGCACCGCCAACATTGGCAAAACTTTCCAAAACATTAAACGATCCTTCGTATCTGGTTTTATGTGATACTCTTTTCAGACAATGTTATGCTTTGCTGTTTAACAAAGAAGAGAACCTGTTTGCAAGAGATGCTTCTTATTTGGTAGATGCAAATGGAGTGGGTAAAAGAGAATCCAATGGTAAAAAAGTATTCTGGGGAAGAGGCAATGGCTGGGTAATGGGTGGCCTTGTAAAATTGTTACAGGAAATGCCATCAAATTACAAGGGAAGAGATTTCTATGTTACCCTTTACAAACAAATGGCCAATCGTTTATTGGCCTTGCAGCAGGCGGATGGTTTATGGAGAACAAGTTTATTAGACCCCGATGCATTTCCGGGAGGCGAAGGAAGTGGCTCTGGCTTCAACTGCTATGCCCTGGCATGGGGTGTGAATCAAAAAATATTGAATAAAGAAACCTTTACCCCCGCTGTAAAAAAATCATGGGAAGCATTGCAAACATTACTGTCTGCAGAAGGAAGGGTAGGCTGGGTACAACCTATTGGGGGAGATCCACGTAGAAATTTTAATACAGATAGTTGGGAAACCTATGGTGCAGGTGCATTTTTGTTGGCGGGATCTGAAATCAGCAAATTGAAAAAATAAAATACACAGTATGATTATGCGTAAAAGAAATTATCAGCGATATGGGACAGCTTCTGTTTTGCTGCTCGCATTATTAGCAGGCACTTATGTTTTGCTTACATCAGGCAAAGCCGATAAACCTCAACAAAAACCAAATATCATTTTCATCATGGCAGATGATATGGGTTATTCTGATATTGGTTGTTATGGGGGCGAAGTAAATACACCCAATCTTGACAAACTCGCTGCTAATGGAATTAAACTGAGAAGTTTTTATAATAATGCAAGATGCTGCCCTACACGTGCTTCCTTATTAACCGGCCAATATCCACATCAGGTAGGTATGGGGTTAATGGTAACTCTGGCTACAACCAAAATTCAACCGGGCAGTTACCAGGGTTTTTTGGATGATCGTTATCCAACCATTGCAGAAGAATTAAAGAAAGCAGGGTATAGTACGTATATGACTGGAAAATGGCATGTAGGCGAGCGTGAACAACATTGGCCACTTACAAGAGGGTTCGAACATTATTTTGGATTGATCTCAGGCGCCAGTAGTTTTTATGAAATCATTCCGCAGGAAATTGGGAAAAGACATGTAGTGAACGATGACAAAGATTATGAAATACCTAAAGAAGGGTTTTATATGACGGATGCGTTTACCGATCATGCCATTCAATACCTGGATGCGCAAAAAACAAACCAGCCCAACAAGCCTTTCTTTTTATACATGGCCTACACCGCACCACATTTTCCTATGCATGCACTGGAAGAAGATGTTGCCAAATATATGAAGTTGTATGAACAGGGCTGGGATGTAACCCGTGAGAAAAGATATAAGAAAATGAGTCAGCTGGGATTAACAGACAGTCGCTATCATCTAACTGAAAGAACTGCCGGAATTCCTGCATGGGATCAGGCAACGGATAAGAAAACATGGGTGCGGAAAATGGCGGTGTATGCAGCCATGATCGATAGAATGGATCAGAATATTGGTAGAATGATCAGCACATTAAAAAAGAATGGTCAATACCAAAATACGATGATCATTTTCTTATCTGATAATGGAGGATGCGCCGAAAGCGTTAGCAACCGCAATTTTAATGATACTACAAAACTAATCGGGCAGCGAGGTTCTTATGTAACGTATGATGAGCCATGGGCCAATGTATCAAATACCCCCTTCAAAAAATATAAACACTTTATGCATGAGGGTGGAATGATCACTCCATGTATTATTCAATGGCCTGCAGGCATTAAACCAAAGCCCGGTTATTCAAATGAGATTGGACATGTGATTGATTTGCTTCCTACCGGATTGGAACTGGCAGGTGTAAAAGCTAAAGATCTCCCCGGAGAAAGTTTAAGTTATGTATGGAACGGAAAGAAAGCTTCTGCTAAAACCTATTGCTGGGAACATGAAGGTAATCAGGCTATACGCAAAGAAAACTGGAAACTGGTAAAAGATGTGGATGATGCTGCATGGGAACTCTATGACCTTGCAAAAGATCCGTGTGAAACACATGATCTTGCAAAAGCCAAACCACAACAGGTAACAGCGATGATCGCTGAATATGAAACATGGGCAAAAAAGGTTGGGGTACAGACTCCTAAAAAAAATAATAAATCAGAATAATCAATCATGAAAAGAATCCTCCCGTTACTCGTTTTATTTCTTTTTGTACAGTCATTGTATTTGCAGGCACAAAAGATTGAATATGTTACTGAATTTAAAAATGAAAATCATCCTGAAATTGGGTATTGGTTTATTTCTTCCAATATTGTTACGGAGGATAAAAAATACATGGCACATATCGATAGTATTGCCAAGAACTGCAAATACACGCTGATATTCTTAACAGCGAGGGAAGGGGTCAGTTTTTATAATTTTGATAAAATGCATCCCGTATTTAAAGATATTGTTGCCACAGCTCATAAATATGGAATTAAAGTAGGGTTGCAGCTTTGGGGAAATTATAAAGATAAAACGATCGAAGGTTCTCAAAGAATGATCATTGAAACAGAAGTTCCATTAGATGCCAATGGAAATGCTTCCATTTCTGTGAAAGCAAAGTTTGTCCGCTTTCCTGATCGGTTGTTGAAATCTGATCTGTTTAAAGTATATGCATTTAAAAAAGCAGGAGATGGTTTTTATGACCCTTCCACATTAAAAGATATCACCAGACAATCTGAAGCGGTTTTGCCAAATAAAGAAACGGTGGATGTGACAATCAAAGGTGATGCGTCTTTAAAAGGATTAACCGCCTGCATTATGACACAGGAATATTGCAGCCAAAGCAGTAACTGGGATGATGTTGAGATCAACGGTTTTACCGAAGCCATGAAAGTGTACGGCGATATTGCATGGGATGGTTTTTCGCTGGATGAATATGGTAATAAATTCATCGAAAGAATTTTTGATGCCAATACACCTAATCCTTTCCGCGGCAGATGGTATTCTACTGCCATGGCTGCAGCTTATCAGAAAGAAACGGGTAACGCTCTGGAGAAAACATTGTTTGATGGCCGTTATGCACCACAGGGTAAGCCCGAAGTACGCATCAAAGCCATCAACGAATACATGGAGTTTATGCGGAAGGGCGGTGTGCGTGTAGAAACTGCTGTGTATAATAAGTCTAGAGAATTGTATGGTAAGAATATTTTTAATGGCATTCACAATACCTACCATAACAGTTTGATCAATGATGAGATCTGGGCCAATGGTATTGGATGGTGGAGTGCCCCGCGTGCATATGGACAATCAGATGAGAAAACTTTTCTTCCCACACAAATGGGTATTGCCATGGCACACCCAATGAATGCCATGTATAACCAGTATTATGACGCAAAACTGGAACCGGTTCTGGTAAAATCCTTTAATGATCTCAGATATGGTGTGCGTACACATTATCATGCCATGAATGATAAAAGAGATCAACGGTTTGACCTGGAAGATGCAGATGCAATAAAAGGTATTAATGCCAATGAGAATTGTGCGAGGATGTTGAATAAATTTAATCCCTCCTTACCCGATATAAAACTGCTTGTGATTTTTGGAATGGAAGCCTTATCAAACTGGTACCCCAATGTTGCCGACAGAGGTGCTTACGATATCAACGATAAAATGAAGATCGAAGAAAAAGCAGTCGAGATCTGGAAAGCCGGTTACCTGAATGCATTGGTTCCTTCTGATCTCATTGTTACAGGTCAACTAAAAATGGGTGCTGACGGCAAACCTGTTTTGAACGGACATAAGTTTGATGCTATCCTTTACCTCAATCCCCAATATGCAAGAGAGCCGGTGATTAAATTTCTGGAACAATATGTAAGTAAAGGCGGAAAATTAATGGTGGAAGGAAATGCTGATCATGATTTTAAAGGAAATACAATCCCTTCAAGATTTAA
Source organism: Chitinophagaceae bacterium (assembly GCA_947372235.1). Classification (GTDB taxonomy): domain Bacteria; phylum Bacteroidota; class Bacteroidia; order Chitinophagales; family Chitinophagaceae; genus Sediminibacterium. The sequence goes on from CANBSW010000003.1 coordinate 37,679, forward strand.
AGCTATTTATGATAAAGCATCTGTTATTGGATATTCTGTTGACAATCTTGTTAAACTGGGTTTACAAAAAAATCTCTTGCCTGATGGTTGCCGTAACGAAGATGGATCGTATGTATTCAATGATCTTACTTCCATGCGTACAGGCAATGCAGCAAGCTTTTCTGTAAATTTTGGTGCTGATGAATATACAGGCCAATATCGCGGTCTTGCCGTGATCAAAGCAGATAAGAAAACAGGATTGAAAAAATTATCAGCCACAGGTTTTTCTCAGTTAACAAAAAATGGTCAGGTGATATTCAGTTTGAAAGAACCTGCGGATGTGTATATAGAGAAAGGAGAAAAAGGAGTTAAAATAATTCTGGCGGACAAGAATAAGTCTCTCAAGCCCTTGATTAATAAATTATAAGTAAACTCTCTGCGAAACCTCTGCCCCTCTGCATCTCTGCGGTGAATATTTTTCACCGCAGAGACGCAGAGAACGGAGAGTTTACGCAGAGTAGTTTTAAATAGAGCAAATGAAAAAAATCAGTTCAGTTATTATTGGCAGTTTGTTGTTTACCATTTCATTTGGTCAAATAAAGAACAATGAACTGAAGGAGAACAAAATTTATCTCGACTCTAAAGATGGTCACAGCGGAGCTTTTAATTGGGTGATGAAAAAAGCAGGAGAAGTAAATGCCACGGGAGAAGATATTTCCAAAACAGAATATACAACTACAAACTGGATGCCCGCTATTGTTCCCGGAACTGTTCTGAATTCTCTGGTGTATAATAAAGTTTATCCTGAACCTTATTTTGGCATCAATAATAAACTAACCAATAAGATCATCCCCGATATCGCTCAAACAGGCCGTGATTTTTATACGTATTGGTTCAGAACGGAATTTACCATTCCGGAAAATTTTAAAGAAAAAAATACCTGGTTACAAATAGATGGCATCAATTACCGTGCAGAGATCTGGGTGAATGGAACCATGGTGACCTATGTTTCAGGGATGTTTAAACAGGATTACGTAGACATTGCTGATTTTGCAAAACCCGGAGAAAAAAATGTGATCGCAGTAAAAGTATATCCCGTTGATATTCCAGGAAGCAATAAACCCAAACCCTGGCGTGCAAGAGGAGAAAACAAAAATGGGGGTGATGGGAATATGGGATTAAATACAAGCATGTTAATGTCGGTTGGTTGGGATTTTACTTTTAAAGATGGGATCCGCGACAGGAATACCGGTATATGGCGTAGTATTTCTTTGTATGCCACCAATAAAGTTGCGCTAAGGCATCCATTCGTAAAATCAACACTTTCCAAACCTGCCTATGATAAAGCCGATGAAACGGTTTCAGTGGAAGTGTACAATGTGGCTATGAAAACTGTTCATTGTGTGGTGAAAGGAGAAATTATTGGGGAAGGAATAAAATTTGAAAAGAACCTCGATATGTTAAGAGGGGAAGATAAAACACTCACTTTTAATTCGAAAGAATTCCCGCAATTGTTCATCAATAATCCGAGACTATGGTGGCCGCGTTTTAAAGGCAATCCGGAAATGTATGATTTGAAATTGAAAGTGTATGTAGATGGTGTGCTTGGTGATTCTGTTCAAACAAGATTCGGGATCCGTGAAATTATTGCGAATAGAAATACGCCCGACAGCTCAAAAACATTTTATGTAAACGGGAAGAAAATATTTATCCGTGGAACCAACTGGATACCCGAAGCAATGCTGCGTAATTCGGATGAAAGAATGTATGCAGAGTTACGCTACACAAAACAATCCGGTGTTAATCTTCTGCGCTTATGGGCAGGTGGTATTGCCGAATCGGATTATTTCTACCAGTTGTGTGATGAATTTGGATTGTTGATCTGGCATGAGTTCTGGCTAACCGGTGATACCAAACATCCACAGGATAAAGACCTTTATTTCAGTAACCTCAGTTCCACCATTAAAAGAATTCGTAATCATCCTTCGGTTGCTTTTTATGTAGGCTCTAATGAAAGCACAGAAGTGTCAGGGGTGAAAGAAATCCTTACACAATTGGATGGCACAAGACCTTACCAGATGCAATCAGAAACAGATGGAGTGCATGATGGAAGTCCTTATCAGCAAATGAATCCGATGCAACATTATGAGAATACAGCATCTGATCGTGGTAGCAGGGTTGATGGATTTAATCCTGAATATGGTGCGCCAACATTGCCAACCGTAGAAGTGCTGCGCGAAATGATGGATGAAAAAGATCTATGGCCCATCAATAAACCTGTTTGGGATTACCTGGATGGTGATGGATTTCATGGCATGACGGGCAAGTATAAAGACATGGTGAATAAATATGGGGAGTCAAATTCTATTGATGAATTTGCACAGAAAGCACAACTGGTTGGTGCCATGAATTCAAAATCCATCTGGGAAGTATGGAATGAAAATAAATTCGGGTATGGCGACAGGTATTGCTCAGGCCTGCTTTTCTGGTACCACAATTCGCCCACCAGACAGGTTTGCGGAAGAATGTGGGATTGGTCGTTGGAGCCAACGGCTTCATTATATCACACGCAAAATGCATTGGAACCATTGCATGCACAGTTTGATTATTTAAAGAATACAGTTTCTGTGTATAATGATTATTTCAAATCATTTCACAATTATAAATTAACGGCAGAAGTATATGATCTGAATAGTAAAAGAATTTCTATTCAATCAAAAAATCTTGAAAATATTCCGGAAGATGGCGTGCTGAATAATTTATTGAAATTAGATTTCTCTGTTAGCACAACGCCTGTCAACTTTATTAAACTGTCTCTGGCGGATGAAAATGGCAAACCCGTAGCAAGCAGTTTCTACTGGCGTTCCAATGATCCTTATCTGGGAAAGACAACAATGACAGGCCCCACTACTGCAGGTTTTGAGCCACTGGCAACTATGAAGAAAGTAAATCTTCAAACAAAAATGACAATAGTGAAAAACAGCAAAACACATACCATTGAGCTGGATCTCAGAAATCCATCAAATACAATTGCCTTCTTTACACAAGTGCAATTGTTGGATAGTGATGGTAAACCGGTTCGTCCATCTTTTTATACAGATAATTTCTTTTCGCTGTTACCGGGTGAGAGCAAACATATTTCGATTGAAACAGCATCAGAAACTATTGCCCGGGGAAATGCAAAAATTATCGTAAAAGGATATAATAGCCTGTCAAACACTTCACTTATCGTTAAACCAATGTAGTATGAAAAATAAATCTTTGTTGCTGGTAAGCATATTAATTACTTCGATATCTTTTGCGCAGGTGAAAAGTACGCTAATCACATCTGTTGGCGCCATTGCGGATGGCAGAACCAATAATGCCGCAGTAATTCAAAAACTGATCGATAAAGTTTCTGCAGGCGGTGGAGGTAAAATAGTGGTTCCGCCGGGAAACTTTATGACAGGTTCTCTTTTCCTGAAATCCAATGTTGAATTAAATATTCAATTAGGAGCTGTTTTATTAGGCTCTACTTACGTAAAAGATTATCAAAAAGTAGCCGGCAAAGCCTCATTGATACTCGCAGAAAATCAAAATAATGTTTCCATCACAGGAGAAGGTATTATTGATGGTCAGGGGCAAGAGTTAATGATGGATGTTTTTAAAAAACTGAGAAGTGGGGAATTGAAAAGTGATGATTCGATCTGGTTAGTAAAAAGACCTGGTGTTGGGCGTGCGCATGATCTTTTTTTTAAAGATTGTAAAGGCATAAAAATAAAAGGCATCACGCTGAAGAACTCTTCTGATTGGGTGCAGGATTACCGGGAGTGTACAGATGTTGTTATTGATGGCATTACTGTTCAAAGTACCGCTTATTGGAACAATGACGGTTTAGATATCACCGATTGTAAGAACGTTCGGATCACGAATTGTTTTATCAATGCCTCTGATGATGCGCTTTGTTTCAAATCAGAAAACCCGAAAAGTTCTTGTGAAAATGTAGTGGTAGATAATTGCACATTACGCTCCAGTGCAAATGGACTAAAATTCGGAACTGCTAATTTGGGTGGATTCAGAAATTTCAAGATCACCAACCTTACTATTTTTGATACCTATCGTTCTGCCATCGCACTTGAATCTGTTGATGGGGGTTTTATGGATCATATTGATATCAGAAATGTAAATGCAAAGAATACAGGCAATGCTATTTTTATCCGAAGGGGTCATCGTAATAAAACCGGCCCGGTAAGTACATTAACAGGTATATATATCGCCAATATAAAAGTTGAAACGCCTTTGTACAAACCAGATCAGGGTTATCCTATTGAAGGGCCTCCGGATCATCTTCGTCCGGGTTTTGATAAGATGCCGGTTCGTCCATCAAGCTTTCATATTTATGGTCATCCTTATCTGCCTTATAATCTCATTCCATCTTCAATAGTTGGGGTTCCCGGTTATCCTGTGGAAGATGTAACGCTTGAAAATATTGAGATCAGTTATGGTGGAAGAAGCAGTAAAGACATTGCTTATATCCCTTTGGATAAAATCACATCCATTCCTGAAAATGAAACCGGGTACCCTGATTTTTCAATGTGGGGTGAGTTACCCGCATGGGGTTTGTATATGCGTCATGCAGAAGGAATCAAGATCAGGAATTTTACGGTAAGTTATAAGGAAGATGATTTCCGTCCTGCATTTGTGTTCGATGATGTGAAAGGAATTGAGTTAACCGATGTGAAAATTCCCACTGCTAAAGAAATGCCGATGATCTTTTTGAATAATGCCACTAATGTGAATATGAAAGAACTTAAGATTCCTGTGAGTGAGAATAAGGCAATTATGAAAGTAAATAATAAATAAATGTATGAATTGCAGATCCGGGTTAATGAAGATTTTTATTTTGACATCCTTTGTTCTGAACTATTCAGATTGTGTTTTGGCACAATCATTGCCGGCATTCAGAAATGAAAATCTTTCACAACACGAACGTATTCTGGATCTGTTATCTAAATTGAGTGTAGAAGAGAAAGTAAGTTTACTGATCGCCAGTTCTCCCGGAATACCTAGATTGAATATCGATAAATATTATCACGGTAATGAAGCATTACATGGCATTGTAAGGCCGGGTAAATTTACGGTTTTTCCTCAAGCCATTGCATTGGCCAGTATGTGGAATACAGATCTGCATTATAGAATTGCAACAGCTATTTCTGACGAAGCCCGTGCAAGATGGAATGAATTGGATCTAGGAAAAAAACAAAGTTTGAAATTTAATGACCTGCTCACATTCTGGTCACCAACCATTAATATGGCACGCGATCCACGCTGGGGCCGCACTCCGGAAACTTATGGAGAAGATCCTTTTTTAGCAGGTGTACTGGGTGTTCAGTTTGTGAAAGGTTTACAGGGGAATGATCCGCGTTATCTCAAAGTGGTATCTACACCAAAACATTTTGCCGTGTATAATAAAGAAGTGAACCGCTTTTCAAATAACGCGGTCGTTTCAATGCGGATGCTTCGCGAATATTATCTGCCTGCTTTTGAAACTTGTGTGAAAGAAGGGAAAGCCGCATCCATCATGTCATCTTATAATGCGATCAATGGTGTACCTGCTACTGCCAATTCATGGCTTTTAACAAAAGTATTACGCGAGGATTGGGGCTTTAAAGGATATGTGGTTTCTGATTGTGGTGGCCCCAATCAATTGATCGATGGACATAAATATGTAAAGACCAAAGAAGAGGCGGCCACTGTTTCCATTAAAGCCGGACTTGATTTGGAATGTGGGGATGATATTTATACACAACCCTTGATCAATGCCTATAAACAGGGAAGGGTAACTAATGCTGAAATTGATTCGGCAGCCTATCACGTTCTGCGGGCACGCATGCAGCTGGGACTGTTTGACGATCCTGCACACAATCCTTATAATAAAATATCTCCTGCCGTGATTGGCTCAGCAAAACATTTGGCTCTTGCACGGGAAGCGGCAAGACAGAGTATTGTATTACTAAAGAACCAAAACAATATTCTGCCGATCAATCTAAAAAAAATAAAATCAATAGCGATTGTGGGTATCAATGCTGCCAATACAGAATTGGGCGATTATAGCGGAATACCTTTTGGTGAACCCATATCCATATTGCAGGGAATAAAAAACAAAGTGGGTAACAACGTAAAGCTCATACATGCACCATGGCAGCCAATAACCGGATTAGAGGGATATGAATTAATAGTAAAATCATTTTTCCCTGAAGGACTAACTGCTGAATATTTTGCCAATAATAATTTAGAAGGTAAATCAAAAAACAGGGTAGAAGAAAACATCAATTTTGAACCACTAAACCAGAAACCGGATGCATTTATTCTGAACAACCCTTTTTCTATTCGATGGACCGGAAAACTGCGTCCAACAGTATCCGGAAAATATAGTCTTGGATTTTTATCACATGATGGCCTGCGCTTATTTGTTAACGGTAAACTGCTCATCGATTCATGGAGAAGAAAAGGATTGGTATCTGAATTTGCTGATATCAATCTGGAAGCCGGAAAAGAATACGACTTGCGGGTAGAATATTTCAGTTATAAAAGAGAACCTGCAGCTAAACTCTACTGGAAAGCACCGGGCGAAACAAGAAATTACGCTGATCTGTTTGCAGAATCCATCAATGCAGCAAGGTCTGCAGAAATAACAGTAGCTGTGTTGGGAATTAATAAAACCTTTGAACGGGAAGGACAGGATGGCGAAAGTATCAAGCTATCCAAAGATCAGGATGTTTTTATACAGGAGATTTATAAAGCAAATCCAAATACAGTAGTGGTACTGGTTTCCGGCGGATCACTGGCCATCGGGTGGATCAAGGACCATATTCCGGGCATTGTTGATGCATGGTATTCTGGGCAGGAAGGTGGGAATGCAGTGGCAGATGTTTTGTTTGGTGATTACAATCCTGCAGGAAGATTAACACTCACTTTTTATAATGGCCTCGAAGATGTTCCCGGTATTGATGATTATGATATCACCAAGGGGCGTACCTACCAATATTTCAAAGGCAAAGCTTTGTTCCCGTTTGGATTCGGGTTAAGCTATACAAATTTTTCTTATAGTGATTTGCAGGTAAAAGAACTTGGTAATAAAGTGTCTGTTGGGTTTACTGTTAAAAATGCAGGAAAACTTGATGGCGATGAAGTTTCACAGGTATATATAAAACTGCCTGAACTGCCTATTCCCATACCGATCAAACAATTAAAAGGGTTTAAAAGAATACATATAAAGCAGGGAAGATCAGGAAAGATAGAAGTAATGGTTGATAAATCGCAGTTGCGTTATTGGGATGAGAAAACTGCTTCTTTTATTACGCCAAAAGGAACGTATACCATTATGATTGGCACATCATCGGAAGATATAAGATTAACCCGGCTTATAAAGCTGTAAAAGTTTGACGAATGAGTATGAGTAAAATTGTTAAAATAATTTTCACATTTTTTGTAATGGTTCTGTTCTCCGGGATAACCATTGCACAAAAAAATATTGCCCTGAAAATAACGGTTGCTGTTTCTCCTGAAATGCAAAACTCATTTTCTAAAGGGGGCAGGCTAATATTTCATATCATCAACCAGAATGACAGAGAAGTGAAACCAAAATCTGAAGCTACCATTGGTGTTACGCCTGATAACTGGGAGCCGGTAAAAAGTTTTATCATAGATTCAAAAAACAAAAATGTTTTAGAGACCGGTTTGGAAAAACTCTCAACACATCTTTCAGAAAAATATTATTGCCATATAACCTACAAGCAAAATGTAAATGATGGAAATGAAAAAGTGGAAGATAATCTATACAGTGAAACAGATTCGGTTATATTAACCAATCAAACAACTGTACACCTTACATTAAAAAATGTATATCCTCCTTTAAAGATCGTAGACCATCGCTTTGTAAAAACCGTTCAGATCAAAAGCAAATATTTATCTGATTTTTTTGGAAAAGATAAATACCTGAGAGCTTCTGTTTTACTGCCTTCCGGCTATTTTGATCATCCTGAAAAAAACTATCCCATCTGTTATCGTGCACCGGGATTGAATGGGAAATATGACCAGATCAATGGCATGATAAACAAAAAAGATTTTACCGACTGGTGGTTTGCAAAAGATGCCCCACAGGTGATCTATGTATTTATGGATTCGCAAGGGCCTTTTGGGGATACGTATCAGGTAGATTCTGAAAACAACGGTCCTTGCGGTAAAGCATTAACGGAAGAATTGATTCCTGAAATTGAAAAGCAGGTTCATTATCAACCTCAATCAAAAAAACGATATCTCGCAGGAAGGTCTACCGGTGGCTGGGTAGCGTTGGGTTTGCAGATTTTTTATCCTGATTTTTTTGATGGCACATGGTCGTACAGTCCCGACCCCGTTGACTTTGAGCATTACGGATTGATAGACATTTATCACGACTCCACTATTTTTTATAACAAATGGGGCTATCTGCAGCCAGGTAAAAGAACCATTTATGGCGAACCCACTTTTTCTATGAAAGAATGGATTGAAGGAGAGAATGTAAACAGCAGAACCAATGATTACCGTATTTCCGGTGGACAGTTTGGTGCGTACAATGCAGTGTTTGGCCCCAGAGGAAATGATGGGCTTCCAACTTTAATGTTTGATCCTTATACAGGGAAAATTGATCATGATATCGCCGGGCAATGGGAGAAATATGATCTCAAAAAAATACTGGAAAAAAACTGGTCAACATTGGGCCCGAAACTGCAGGGCAAGATCTGGATCTGGACAGGAGATATGGATGGATTGTATTCAAATGTGGCGACCCGTTTTTTTCAAAAATTTATCGAGAAAACAGAAAATCCAAAATCAGACGCTATCATCAAATTCACACCCATGGCGGGGCATACGCAGGAATGGAGTGATAAAGCTGTAATAACAATGGTTGCAGAAAAAGCAGCTTCAAATAAAAAATAAAATTGCCTTAATGAGATACCTGATGATGTTATATAAACATATTATTTTAATACTCTTATTGCCATTTTTTCTGGCATTAGAAACCAGTGCCCAGCAAACACTGAACTTTGATCCGGCTGTTGAAAACATGAATCATGATATTCATCTTTCTCCCTGGGGCCCTTATTCAAAAAAATATGTGGGAATTTCTCATATCGCCAATATGAAAAGTGGGATGCGGTTTGATTTTTCAGTTAGTCCGGGATACTACCGTAATAAAGTCATGGTCCCCAATGTACTTTTTGAATCAGGCTACAATCCATGGAAAGCCGATCCGAAAATGAACAGTATCACGTATCGTTATCAATTAGAATGGAAAGACCAGGTGTATACAGATATCACTTATCATACATTGGATTCCTCAAGGGTATTGGTAGAAATGGATTGCGCCAATAATACCAATGTGCAACAGAATATCACATTGAATTCATTGGCTTATATTGATTATCCCGGACCGTTTCCTCTGATGAAGGCGACGGGAACCGAATCAATGAAATGGATCAATGCCGTTGATTATTCATCCATTGATCTTGTTATAAAATCTCCAAAATATCATTTGGTAACCGATGGCTTTAAACTGGGTGAAGTTAGAAGCGAAGAAGCATTGGACGGAAGTTTACTCGCAGATAAATTCGGAAAAGAAGTGAATGATGAAGTAGCGTATACCATTGATCAGTTTGCTGAAAAAGGGGACGCTGTTGTTTTTATCCGATACCGCGTTAAAAAAGGAGAGACAAGTGTTTTTCAATTGTCAGGAATATCTGACGAGAAAATTTCATTTACTGGAACGGGCAGTTTTGAATTTAAACGTATCAATTGCAAACTCAATTCATCCAATCAATTAAAACTTCGTTCGGTTGCCGGTACGGAAATCGAATTGAATGGATTTTATATCACATCTGAAAAAGATCCTAAAACACCACAACTGGTTTCAAATACAAAAGAATTCATTCCCGAAATTCAGCGCGAGAAAGATGCCAAAGCCTTGATTTTAAAATACAAGGATATCTCTTCTTATTATGGAATGGCTTGGGATTATGTGTATGATGATGTGAGAGAAGTGTTGAATGATGAACTGGATATCTATTTCAAAATGTCATCTAATAATAATGTGACCAAACGTTTTATGGGTAACCAGAAAGGCCATTATATGGATCTTTTTTTCAGACCGGTAGAATTACAGCCACACTCACACAGAAAATTATATATTCTGCTTTGCTCCGGAACACAGCGTGAAGTAAAAGAAGAAATTAAAAAATTTAGTGTGAAGGAATTGGTTGCGCAAATTATAAAACCTTTACCCGAACCCAATATTCTTCCATCAGGAAATCAGTACAAACTGGGAAATCAACTATTGCAGGCAGCCCTTTTATCTAATCTTGTATATCCAATTTATACGCAACGAAATTATATACGCCACTTTACCCCCGGTAAATGGTGGAACAGTTTGTACACATGGGATGTAGGCTTTATTGCGCTGGGTATGCAGGAAGTGGATATCATGAAAAGTTTTGAAGCGATGAATGCGTACACAACCAATGTGGGCAATCAATCAGCATTTATTCATCATGGTTCTCCGGTGCCGGTTCAGTTCTATGCATTTTATGATCTGTGGAACCGGACACAATCAAAAGAACTACTGACTTATATGTATCCGCGATTGAAACAGTACTTCAATTTTATGACGGGTATTACAGCAACTTCAACCACAAAAATGCCATCAGGGTTATTGAAAACATGGGATTATTTTTATAATTCCGGCGGATGGGATGATTATCCCCCACAAAAATATTTGCGTGATAACCAACAGATCAGGCCAAATGTTACACCGGTGATCACAACTGCCCAATGCATCCGCGCAGCCAAGATTATGCGGATGTGTGCGGGTGAATTGGGTTTTACAGATGATATTAAACAATACGATCAACAGATCTCTCAAATGAGTTCTGCATTACAAAATAATTCATGGGATGAATCTGTTGGTTACTATAGTTATGTAACACACGATGCACAAGGGCAGGCGCAAAAAATATTCCGCTATCCAACAGACAGCAGCAATTATAATATGGGACTCGATGGGGTGTCTCCATTAATTTCAGGAATCGCATCAAAAGCACAGCAGAAAAAAATGATCGATAATATTTTTTCTCTCAAACATCTCTGGACGCCGTATGGCATTTCTGCCGTTGATCAGTCAGCCACATATTTCAGACAGGATGGTTACTGGAATGGAACCGTATGGATGCCACACCAATGGTTTATGTGGAAAGCAATGTTGGATATGGGAGAAGCAGATAAAGCCTGGCAAATAGCCCACACCGCATTGGAATTATGGAAGCGGGAAACCAATCTTACCTATAGCACTTACGAACATTTTATCAGCAGTTCTGGAAGAGGCGCCGGCTGGTCGCAGTTCTCGGGGCTTTCTGCACCTGTTCTTAACTGGTTTGCATCTTATTACAAAATTGGAACAGTTACAACAGGACTCGAAGTTTGGATAGATAAGCAACATTTTGGTGAAAAATTCTCTTCGTATACAGCAACACTTCGTTTTGATCAAACATCAAACCATCAAAGATGTATATTGATTTGTCTTGATCCGGCAAATAAATATGAAGCATTTTTTAACAATAATAAATTGAAAACAAATACCCGTTTCCCCGGTTTGCTTGAAGTATATCTTTCTGACACCAATAAACAAGGCGAATTAAGAATATCCATTTCAAAAAAATAATATCCATTTAAAAGAAAAACCTGTTATGAAAAAGATTTTCTTCATTTGTTTCACAACCTTCTGCATCTCTGTTGTTGATGCACAGAAAATGTCATTTGTTCCTAACCCTGTTTCGGCATCAAAAAGCATGCTCGACTACCAGTCAATGGAACTGGTTGGGTTTGTTCATTTTAATATGAATACGTTTACTGATAAAGAATGGGGTTATGGCGATGAGTCTGAAACAACATTCAATCCTGCAAACCTGGATGTGGAACAATGGGTAAAAGCCGCTAAAGCCGGTGGTTTAAAAGAATTGATCCTCACTGCAAAACACCATGATGGATTTTGTTTGTGGCCCACTAAATATGGCGAACATTCCGTAAAGAACAGTCCCTATAAAAATGGGAAAGGCGATATAGTAAAAGAATTTACTGATGCATGCCGTAAATATGGAATCAAACCCGGCCTTTATCTTTCGCCCTGGGACAGAAACCATGCAAAGTATGGAACTGCGGAATACATTACCTATTACAAAAATCAATTAGCAGAATTGTTAACCAATTATGGTACCATCTATGAGATCTGGTTTGATGGTGCAAATGGTGGTGATGGTTATTATGGTGGTGCAAGAGAAAAACGTACCATCGACAGCAAGACTTATTATCCATGGGCAGAGATCAATTCCACTATCAGGAAATTACAGCCCGCTGCAAAAATATTCTCTGATGCCGGCCCTGATATTCATTGGATCGGTAATGAGAATGGAATTGCAGGCGAAACATTCTGGAGTACAATCAATGCTGCTCAGGTAACCGTTGGTGGCGCGGGACAAGGGGCTTACCTCAACAAAGGAGATGCGAATGGCAAAAACTGGATTGTTGGTCAGTGTGATGTATCCATTCGTCCCGGATGGTTTTTTCATGCCACTGAAAATGAGCGTGTAAAAACACCGGCACAGTTGGTTGATTTGTATTATAAATCAGTGGGAAGAAATGCGATTTTCTTACTCAATATTCCACCAAACCGTGATGGCTTGTTTGAAAAAGAAGATGTTGCATCACTCAAAGAGTTCAAATCGATCCTTGACGAAACTTTTGCTGTAAATTTTGCTGCCAATGCAAAAGTTACAGCATCTAATACAAGAGGTAATGATGCAGCGTATAGCGCAAAAAATATCACTGATAATAATTCACAAAGTTTTTGGACTGTTGATGATGGACAGAAAACAGCATCATTTGAAGTGGAACTGCCGGCGGCGAAACAGTTTGACCGGATCATGTTGCAGGAGCCAATATTATACGGACAGCGGATCTCCAAATTTGAAGTACAGGCATTTGTGAACAAAGAATGGAAAACCTTGGCAAGCGCCACAACCATTGGAAATAAAAGACTTCTCCGTTTTGATGCAGTGGTTAGTAATAAAATTAGAGTACAGATTGATGAGTTTAATAATGCCCCTGCTATTTCCGGATTTGGGGTATATAAATCGTCCGCAAGAGAGATCGCTAAAGCAAAATCAAATAAATCAGTTCCGGGTGATATGGATAAAACGGGTTGGAAAATAAGCACCAATGTTTCAAACGATAAAGCAGCCATGATCATTGATGGAGATCTGTTTAATATCTGGCGGGAAAATATCACCAATCCTTTTTTTATGACGATCGATCTGGGAAAACAAAAAACAGTTTCCGGGTTTTATTATGTACCAAGAACGGATAAGCATTTGGGTACTATCGAAAAATATTCACTGTATGTAAGTACTGATGGACAAAACTGGGGCGAGCCTGTATCAAAAGGAGAGTTTGCCAATATTGCTAACAATCCGGTATTACAAATGATCAGACTAAATAAACCCGTAAATGGGAAATTTGTAAAACTGGTTGCAGATAAAATATTGGATGAAGCAAAATCTGTTTCCATTATTGAGTTTGGACTTTTTTAGATAGGCATTGTAGTCAATTGAGAATAAAATATGAAAATGAAAAAGATACCGTTGGTTTTGTTGTGTTGCTTTCTGGCATTGGGTTTACAAGCCCAGCAGGCTAAAATAACTTATGTGAACAGTTTCGAAAATGTCAACCATCCGCAGGTGGCGTATTGGTTCTTTGCGGCTAATATGATGCCAGAAGAAAGATACAAAGGCAAGATCGACAGTTTTGTGAAATACAGTAAATACACACTTGTGTTTCTCACAGAACGCGATGGATGTAATTTTCATGATATTAAAACCATGCATCCCGTTTTTGAGAAGCTGGTTGCCTATGCACATCAGAAAGGGTTAAAGATTGGACTGCAAATCTGGAAGAATAATAAGGGAACCCTTATTGAAAATACAGACCGGTTAATACAGGATGGAGAAGTGATACTGGATGATAATGGTAAAGCAAATTATTTTGTAAGAGCAAAAGGTGCGAGAGATACCAACAGTGTGATTAAAAGTGAACTGCGTAAAATTTATGCTTTTAGAAAAACGGGTGATGGATTTTATGATCCTGCTACTTTAAAAGACATTACCGAATCTGCAAGGGTTAGTGCCGATGTTCATTCAGTGAGTATAACCATTAATGCCGGCTCTTTATTGAAAGGATATACAGCCTATATACAAACACAACACTATTATAATTCCTGCAGCAATTTTTCCGATCAGGCCTATGCATTGATGCTGGATGATTTTAAATCCTATGGCGATATTCCTTTTGATGGAATTGGTTTGGATGAATATAAGAATATGACCATTGCCCGCCAGCCGATACTGCAAAGTACCAATGATGTATTCCGTGAAAGAGTGTATTCATTGGGTATGGCTAAAGCCATGAAAGCTACTGCCGGATTAGATCTGGATCAGGTACTGCTGGATATGCGTTATGCACCAGAAGGCAAACCTTCAGTAAGGATGAAAGCCATCAACGAATACATTCATCTGTTTAGAACCGCCACACTGGGTGTAGAAGCAGCAGTATATGATCTGGGAAAGAAATTATATGGTAAAGATGTTTTCATCGGTCTCCATAGCACTTTTCATAATAACCTTGATAAAGATGAGGTATGGCAAACCGGTGTAAGCTGGTGGAATATAAAACGCGACTATGGTCATACAGACGAAGAGACATCTACACCTGTTCAAATGGGTATCGGTATGAGCTATAAGAAGAATGCTATGTACAATATGTATTATGGCAAAGATCTGACACGCATCTGGACAAAAGCCCTGTACGATCTGCGTTACGGAATCCGCACCCATTACCATGCAGCCAATGATATACAGGGATGGGGAGTATCCATTGATGCGCCGGAAGCATTGTTGAAAATCAATAAAGTTGAAAATGCAGCACGTTTGTTGAACCGGTTTAATCCATCATTCCCCAATATTAAATTATTGGTGATCTATGGAATGGAAGCCATGTATAACTGGTATCCTGATAATGCTGTGAGAGGACTGTATGATATCAATGATCACCTTGGTTTTGAAAAAAAATCAATGGAGCTTTGGTCAAATGGATATTTAAATGCATCTGTTCCAACTGATCTTATTGAAGATGGAAGATTACACTTAAATGCTGTCGGTAAGCCAACCTTAAATGGTTATGTATTTGATGCAGTTGTTTTTCTTAACCCCGAATATGCGAGAAAAAAGACAACGGCCTTTATACAAAACTATATTGCCAAAGGCGGTAAATTATTGATCGAAGGAAAAATCACACATGATTTTGATGGCAATGATATTTCGGCTGTCTGGAAAAATATTGAGGCCAAAGCTGTGGCAACTTCCTATTCAATGGAGAACGTAGCCAAACTGGGCATTAGTAAAAACATACTGATCGATGGTGTTCCCAATGCAGATGGCTCTTATACTTTTAGTAATACAGAATCATTAAAATCGGATATTCCTGCTGTTTTTTCTTTTAATTATCAGGGAAATGTTTATGCCGGTTCATACAAAGGGTTGGCTGCTATAAAAATAGATGCTTCCGGAAAATTGCAAAAGCTTGCTGCAACGGCTTTTTCTTCATTAACAAAAAATGGCAAAAATATATTCAGTCTTAGTAAGGAAGCGGATGTATTTGTTACAATTCAAAATGGAATTATAACTGCTACTGTGGCAGATGAGTTGAAGTCTGTTAAAATAAATTGAGTAAACGAATTACCATGAAAAAAACAATCTTGCTTGCAACATTTTTTATAGGAATGATATCTAATGGATTCTCTCAAAACACTGTACAGATCTGGTTAGATGATCTGGCTATTTCTACTTTCTCAGATGGCATTCCTTCCGTAAATGTAAAAACAAATGGTGGTGGTGAGCCTATGCAGTTGGGATCGGTTAATTACCAGCGTGGATTGGGTATTCATTCAACCGGTGTTTTGTTTTTTTTGATGGATGGCAATGCCATAGATTTTTCTGCAATGGTGGGTGCTGATGATAAGGCCAACAAAGCCATGATTACAAAATTTTATGTGATCGGTGATAAAAAGATCCTTTTTGAAAGTGGTGAAATGAAAGCAGGCGATATGCCTAAAAAAGTATCCGTAAGTCTGAAAGGAATTAAACGTTTGGGTTTATTGGTTACCAATAACGAAGAAGTAACACGAAATTATTCCGATTGGGCCGAAGCAAAGTTTACCATGTTGGGAAATACAACCCCGCAAAATATTCCAAACAGCGATGAGAAATATATTCTAACACCAATATCTGCAAAAACACCGCACATCAATTCACCGAAAGTATTTGGTGCAAAGCCGGGTAACCCATTTTTGTTTACGGTAGTTGCATCAGGAGAAATGCCTATTCAATTCTCTGTAGAAAATTTGCCGAAAGGATTGTCAATCGATAATAAAACAGGAATTATTACAGGGAAAATAGCAGACCGTGGTATCTATCATACTAAAATGAAAGCCAAAAATAAATATGGCGAAAACACAAAAGAACTACTGATTAAAATTGGAGATACCATTTCACTCACACCACCCATCGGATGGAACGGATGGAATTCATGGGCTCGGGATATTGATAAAGAAAAGGTAATTGCCTCTGCAAATGCGATGGTTAAAATGGGATTAAGTAATCATGGCTGGACATACATCAACATTGATGATGCATGGCAAGGGTATAGAGATAATAAGAATCATGCATTACAACCCAATGATAAATTTCCTGCCTTTAAAGAAATGATCGATGAGATACATGCCAAAGGATTAAAACTGGGCGTTTACTCTACTCCATGGATCTCCAGTTATGCAGGCTATGCAGGTGGTTCATCCAATTTTGAAAATGGTGAGTATCCTGATTCTATTAAAAATAATAAACGGGCATTTCGAAATATTGGTAAATACCGTTTTGAAAAAGAAGATGCGCAACAAATGGCTGAGTGGGGTGTTGATTATTTGAAATACGACTGGCGTATTGATCTGAATTCTGCCGAAAGAATGTCTGCCGCATTAAAAAAATCAGGACGAGATATCATATACAGTTTATCCAACTCTGCGCCGTTTGCATTGGTAAAAGACTGGGCCAGGATTTCAGAAGCATGGCGCACAGGGCCGGATATCCGCGATAGCTGGCTTAGCTTATATGTGTCTGCATTTACTTTGGATAAATGGGCACCCTATGGAGGTCCGGGACATTGGAATGATCCGGATATGATGATCCTTGGCAATGTAACCACCGGTTCAAAACTGCACCCAACAAGACTTACAGCAGATGAACAATACAGCCATGTTAGTTTATTCAGTTTACTGGCAGCGCCACTCCTTATAGGATGTCCGATTGAACAATTAGATGCATTTACGTTGAATTTATTGATCAATGATGAAGTGATCGATATTGATCAGGATCCATCAGGCAAATCTGCAAGATTGGTTTCAGAGGAAAATGATGTGCAGGTTTGGCTAAAACCATTGGAAGATGGTTCTTATGCGATTGGTATGTTTAATATTAACGGTTATCAAAAAACACCTCAATCTTATTTCCGTTGGGGAGATGAAAAGGAAAAATTGTATGAATTGGATCTTAGTAAACTTGGATTAAAAGGAAAATATAAAATTCGTGATGTATGGAAACAGAAAGACCTGGGGCAGTTTAGCAGTTTATTCAAAACACAGATCCGCCATCATGGAGTAGTATTGATCCGTTTATTTCCATATTAGGGGTTAAATAAAATGTATGAAAAAAGTTATTTGCATTTTTATTTTGTTGCCGGTTTTTTTATCTGCTCAAAACACATATACAGTATGGTTGGATGATCTGCCAATACAAACATTTTCAGAAGGCATGCGTCCTGTTTCTGCAAAGACTAATTACAGCCATGATACCATGCGTATCAAAGGCACAAAGTATTTTAGAGGTGTTGGCGCGCAATCACCCTGTGTGTTGGCTTTTTTACTGAACGGACATGCCAAACGCTTTACTGCCATGGTTGGTGCGGATGATCTGGGTAATAAAGACATACCCTTATCTTTTTTTGTAGTAGCGGATAAAAAAGTATTATTCGAAAGCAAAGAAATGAAGATTGGCGATCCGGCAGTGAAAGTAGATATCGATCTTACAGGTATACAACGTTTGGGCATCTTGATCACGGATCATGTTGGTGGCGTTACCAATAAAAAAACATATGGAAACTGGGCGGATGCAAAACTTGAAATGACAGGAGATTTCAAGCCGGATTATATTCCTAACTCAGATGAGAAATATATTCTTACCCCCTTGCCAAAACAAACACCAAAGATCAATTCTCCAAAATTATTCGGTGCCACACCAGGCAATCCTTTTTTGTACACCATTGCAGCTACCGGTGTTAGGCCCATGCAATTTAATGCAGATGATTTGCCAAAAGGATTATCTCTTTCTTCTCATACCGGAATCATAACAGGAACAGTAAAAGAACGCGGAACTTATGAAGTGATACTAAAAGTCAAAAACAAACTGGGAGATGCATCTCAGAAACTGAAAATAATAATAGGAGATACCATCTCACTCACACCACCCATCGGCTGGAATGGTTGGAATGCATGGGAACAAAAAATAGACAAATCAAAAGTGATCGCTTCTGCCAATGCCATGGTAGAAAAGGGTTTGCGCGATCATGGATGGTCTTATATCAATCTCGATGATTCATGGCAGGGCATACGCACTGGGCCGGATACTGCTTTACAACCCAATGCAAAATTTCCTGATATCAAAGGGATGGTTAACTATATCCATTCACTCGGCTTAAAAGCAGGCATATATTCCACTCCTTATATTTCCAGCTATGGTGTATATGTTGGAGGCTCTTCTGCCTTTCCTGCCGGTGGTGAAACAAGGGAACAATTTCTTGCAAAAAAACCAACCCGTATTGGCGATTACCGTTTTGAAAGAAATGATGCAAAGCAAATGGCCGACTGGGGTTTTGATTTTTTAAAGTATGATTGGAGGATCGATGTTGAATCAACACAACGCATGTTGGAAGCTTTAAAAAAATCAGGAAGAGATATTGTTTTCAGTTTATCGAATAATGCACCTTTTGAAAAAGTAACCGACTGGGCCCGACTCTCAAACATGTACCGAACAGGCCCTGATATTAAAGATAGCTGGTCAAGTCTTTTCCCTACCACATTTACGCTTGATAAATGGGGGCCTTATACAGGCCATGGCCATTGGGCCGATCCTGATATGATGATTGTGGGTGATGTGGCTATCGGCCCGCAATTACATCCTACACGATTAACGCCGGATGAACAATATAGCCATATCAGTATCTTCAGTTTATTAGCAGCACCTATGTTGATTGGTTGTCCTATTGAGCGATTGGATGATTTCACATTGAATCTATTATCCAATGATGAAGTGATCGCCATCAATCAGGATCCATTGGGGAAATCTGCAAGGTTAGTGAAGGATGAAACCGGTGTGCAGATCTGGTTAAAACAACTGGAAGATGGCTCTTATGCTGTTGGCTTATTTAATATTGATGGATATGGAACTAGTCCCGAATCTTATTTCCGTTGGGGGGATGAAATAACCAAATCTTATGAATTTGATTTCGGTTCATTAGGATTAATGGGACAATGGAAAATAAGAGATGTATGGCGACAAAAAGAATTGGGGGTATTTGCGGGAACCATAAAAACAAGCATCAGGCATCATGGGGTTATGCTGTTTACAATGTCAAAAAAATAACTCTGCGAAAACTCCCCGTTCTCTCCAACTCTGCGTTGAAAAAAAATCGATTCAACGCAGAGACGCTGAGTAGCAGAGGTTTTGCAGAGAGAATCAATTAAATACTAAGGATATGAAAAGAGGAGCCCTGTTTACAATATCAATATTGATGATCTGTTATTCTGTGAGTGCACAGAATACATCATCTTATAAAGTACCATCCTTACCCGATCCCGTTGTTCGCAAAGCAACACTGGAGAGAGAATGGGCCAATGTTCAAAAAACACCACCGCAATTAGGGGTACGCGATTGTTTTCTTTTTTTACTCGATGCACTCGATGCCAAATTTCTAAAACCCGAACAGGTAGAGTGGGTTTTAAAATTGGTACAGAAA
>CANBSW010000004.1 GCA_947372235.1 Chitinophagaceae bacterium
GTAATACGGATATTTTCCTTCTTCAATATTTCACAAAACCGGAAAAAATTATTGTTCAGTAAAGCTTCTCCGCCCGACATTAATACCTGCTGTGTGCCAAATTTTTTCAAAGTGCCAAGCAATCCTTCAATATCATTTTCCGTTAATTGTTTCAGATTATTATTCCCCTTCCATATATCACACATCACACATTTGCAGTTGCAGGCACTGTGTGGCATAAGAATTACAATTGGCAAAGCGCTGATGCGGTTTGTTTGTAATGTGCGGTAACGTTGGTAGGTATGTTGAATGCTTTCTACTAACACAAGAACGTATTAAAATCCCTGAATTTCCGGTTGACGGTAGCTCCAGAGTTTATGGAGTAATTTGATTTCATAAGGATATTGGTAAAGATTGGTTTTATACCGTATTCCGGAAACCAGTTTCACCAATCTTCTCTTCAGATCATTTAAACGGATATCGGAAACAGTAGGATAATAACCATTCAATACCGTTTCAAAATTCCTGATCTTATCGATCATCTCCGGTGTAAGCCAGGGTGTTAAAGGATTTTTGCGGAGATCAAATTTTTCCCAGGCCGGACTGCTCCAGTCTTCCAGTTTTTCAGGAAAGCTAAAACCTGCAGCTTTTACCTGTTCAAATAAAACAGAACCCTCTGTAGGAACCGGGCTATAGGTATAAATAATGATCTCTGTTTTAGGATTAATGGATTTGATCCTTTTGATAAATGCAATATCAAAATCTATCTGGGCCATTACCTCTTCTTCTGTTGGTGCGGGTGTTCCCAGTACAAAAGAATATTCAGGGATGATATCAAATTTCTTCAGCCTTTCAGCAAATGCCGCAATTTGTTCACCACTTTGGGTTCCGCCTTTGTCCATTTGCTTCAGGATCTTATCATTTCCTGTTTCCGCGCCAAAAAATATCATCTTGCATCCCGATTCTCTGATCAGTTCCAATGATTCATCTTTGAACTTACTCATCGTATCAATCCTCGCCATTCCCCACCAGTTCATATGATCGGGCCTGATCATTTTTGAAAATTCTACGGCTCTTTTTTCAGATACAAAAAAATTATTATCATGAAACTCAATCGCATCAGCACCCCATTTGTCTTTTATATAGCGGATATCCTTATACATGGTAGCCGCAGATTTCGCTTTCCATTTTGCTTCATAAATAGGAACCACCGCACAAAAAGAACAGGTAAACGGGCAACCGATACTGGAATGATAAGCGAGGGTTTTATTACCAAGATAAGTTTTGCCAAGATACTTATCAATCGAATAAAATTGATTCAGTTTGTCATAAGGTAAAACAGGAAGTGTATCCTGCTCAATCAATTCCTCCTTTACATTTTTAATGATCTGATCACCGGAACGATACACCAGATTTTTAATGAACTCGTAGGGAGTTCCATTTTCCAATGCCGTAATTAACTGAAGAAATGCATGGTCGCCAGGTCCATTGATCACAAAATCGATATAGCCTGAGTTCATCACAACCTTGTATTGGTTAGAAGGAAAATATCCCCCCCAAACCATGAACAGTTCCGGAAACTCTTCTTTTATTTTTTTTGCGATAGGCGCTGCCTGTTTTAATTGAGGTCCGGGCATCAGGGTAAAACCGATATAGCCAAATTCACCGGAGAGCAGGTATTTTCGGATAGCTTGATACGGATCGGTTTCACGGTTGCCATCTACGATCACCCAATCAAACTGTCCATCCACTGAAGCTGCAATGTTCATAATGGAATTGGGAATGCGGTATTTTTTCTCTGCGCTTTTCGGGTTAAACAACAATACTTTCTTCATACGAGGCTGTTTTCACACCTACTTAAACGAAATACACAATGTTTAGGTTGCCTGTGTTTGCGTGCTTAATTATTGCTATTTTTATCGCAACCCTTATTATTTAGCTGGTAGTATATGTCAATATTTTCCTATATCACCCATCAAATCAAGAAGCGATTGGCTCCCAAATTAAAGGATACTGATCCCGAGCAAGCCTACGATCTCTGGGCCACCACTTATGATTCTCAACCCGATAACCTGATGCTGGCACTCGATACAACATTGTTTAATAGTTTTTTGGATGAGGTAGTTATAAAAGATAAAAAATTAATCGATATAGGCTGTGGCACCGGCCGACACTGGCAGGAAATTCTTTCAAGAAAGCCCGCATATCTCACTGGTTATGATGTATCAGCTGAAATGCTGGCCATTCTCAAAAGTAAATTTCCCGATCAGACCGCATCCCGTTTAACAGATAACCAACTCAATGAAGTGGATGCTTCTGTTGATCTTATTATATCAACACTTGCTTTAGCGCATATTCCCGATCCTGGAAATGCCATGAAAGAATGGGTAAGGATTTTGAAAGCCGGCGGCGATATTGTCATTACCGATTATCATCCCGATGCTTTGCAAAAAGGGGGCAACCGAACTTTTACACATAATGACCGGTTGGTGGCTGTAAAAAATTATGTTCATTCCATTGAACAGGTAACAATATTGGCAAAGCAACTTGGACTTTCTGTATTGCGTATTCAGGAAAGAAAGATCGATGAATCTGTTAAAAGCTGGTATGAAAAAAAACAGGCATTATCTGTATACGAAAAATTCAAAGGCGTTCCCATTATATATGGGGTCCATTTAAAAAAGTAGGATGCTGCTGCAAAATGTTTTTCTTGTTGGAGATGCCGATAAAAATCCAAAAAATATTTTTTTAGAGGAGGGGATAATCAGGTCTGTAACAGAATCAAATAGTCTTACTGCAAACGAAACGGATACTTCAACTATTCATTTTGATAATGCGATCGCCTTTCCCGGATTGATCAATTCACATGATCATCTTGATTTTAATCTGTTCCCACAATTGGGCAATCGTATTTATACCAGTTACCGCGAATGGGGGGCTGATATCCATCAACAAAATAAAACGGAGATCCAGAAAGTTTTAGCCATTCCTCAATCCCTTCGGATAAAATGGGGTATGTATAAAAACCTTTTGAATGGGATTACTACGGTTGTTAACCATGGTGAGTATTTAACAATAGAAAAACCGTTTATTGATGTTTTCCAAAATACCAATTCACTTCATTCAGTTGGTTTTGAAAAAAAATGGAAATGGAAACTCAACAAACCTTCTTTCAATGAGTTTCTATATACGATCCATTGCGGCGAAGGAACGGATTTGATTGCACACAAAGAAATCAATGATTTGATTAAATGGAATCTATTTAAAAAGCCATTGGTGGCAGTTCATGGGGTAGCTATGGATTCCGTGCAGGCAAAAGATTTTAAAGCTCTCGTCTGGTGTCCGGCTTCGAATTTTTTTTTATTGGATAAAACGGCGGAGATCGGTCTTCTCAAAAAGTATACAGCCATCATTTTTGGAACAGATTCTACCCTTACAGCTGATTGGAATATCTGGAGTCATTTACGAATGGCAAGAAAAACCCAATTGCTGTCTGATAAAGAATTACTAAGTGCTGTTACTGATAAGCCTGCAGATTTTTGGGGTATGCATACAAAAGGAAGAATACAAAATAAAAATTCCGCGGATATCGTGGTAGCCCGAAATAAGGAAACATCCGGGTTAGCAGAATCTTTTTTTCAGATAAATCCGGAAGATATTTTACTGGTGATTAAAGAAGGAGAAATAAAGATGTTCGACAGCTCCCTTTTTGATCAGATCAAAACTGCTTTTCCCGATACAGATAAGTTTTCTATAATATCGATCCAGGGAAATACCAAACATATAACGGGCGATTTGCCGGAGCTGATCAGATCCATCCGGAAATATTATCCTGAAATAGAACTGCCTTTTTCAATTTCATCCACTAATAGTAATATATGATCTCTCTGGTTGATATTACTTTTCATGCAAACACAGAATATACCGATACCAATGCTTTGGTAAAAGCCCAGTCCGTTTCATTGATCTATGTTGAAACCCTTCGACAGAAAATGGATATCGAAGTAATCAAGCATATTAATAACCCTCAAACAATTATTCATGAACTGCCCGGGTATAAATTTTTCAGAACAGGGAACAGCTTTTTTAATATTCCTGTCGCAACAATGATTTACCTGACAAAAAGAAAACCCGATATTATTCTTGTTCAGGGACTGATCTTTCCCATACAGGTATTGGCTTTGCGGTTATTCCTCGGTAAAAAAGTTAAGATCCTTCTAAACCATCATGCAGACAGGCCCTTTACCAGTTTGAAAAGATTTATACAAAAAATAGCCGACAGTTATATCGATCAATATCTATTCAGTTCTTACGGAAATGCAGCAGAATGGGTAGAGTCGGGCCAAATTAAAAGCTATGAAAAAATAACCCAGTTGCCTCCAACATTAACCTGGTTTTATAAGAAACACAAAACCATTTGCAGACAGCAATTACAAATGGATGATGAACTGCATTATATATGGGTTGGCAGATTAAATGAAAATAAAGACCCTGTAACACTATTAACTGGATTTGAAAAATTACTTCAGGCTCAACCTTTGGCAAAGCTTCATTTGATCTATCAGTCAACTGATCTGCTGGTATTATTAAAAGAGAAAATAGCCAATAGCGATCTTTTGAAAAACGCCATTTATTTTGAAGGGTATGTTCCCAATGAAGAATTGATCACATGGTATAATGCAGCAGACTTTTTTATTTCAACCAGCCATATGGAAGGAGGAAGTGTTTCAATTCTTGAAGCCATGTCCTGCGGATGTATTCCTATTGTTACCTCCATTCCTGCCTCAATGAAAACGATTGGGGATGGTAAATATGGCTTTTATTTCACTCCCGGAAATGCTGATCAGCTCTATAAAATATTAATGGATACGGCATGCATTGATCAATCTGCGTTCTCTCAAAACATTGAAAATTATTTTAATGAAGAATTATCAGTTGAAGCAGTAGGTAAGAAGTTTTACAGTCTTTGTTCAGGATTAAGCGCCAAATAATTGCATCATAAGCCTGGCTGTATCATCCATGGAATAAGGGAGAACCGGTGAATGGTCAATCTTTTTTAATTGAAGTAGTTCTATTGTTTTTTCGATCATCTCATCCTCCTCCGAAACGATATACCAATGATCTATCAGTGTATCCTGTGCCTTGCAAAAACTGATCACCTGTGCACCGGCGTATAATGCTTCCAGGCAAGCTCCGCTAAAACCTTCATAGTTAGAAGTATGCAGCATAATTCTGGATCTTAGCAAAAGCATCAACACATCTTCATGCTTCTTCTCACCCGTAAGCTGAATGATATGTTGAAGATTGTATTTTTTGATCAGTTCTTCAAGCATTTCCTGCTCAGCCCCTTTTCCGCAGATAATTACTTTCAGACCGGAAAATTGAAGCGATATTTTTTGAATGATATGGATAAAAAGATCATATCGTTTTAATGGGATCAGTGAACCAACCCCAATGATATCTATATCCCGCGCAAACTGGGCGGCAGAAAATAGTGTTGCATCAATCCCATTCGGAATCATGTATTTTGGACGGATCCCATAATTGTTCTGAAATGTATCAGCTAAAAAATCAGACATAGCCACCAAAGATTCTCCTTTGATCCGCATCAACCTCATATAACGGTTTCCTGCTTTAGCATCCTGACCAAGTATCCATGTAAAGTGTGGGATATTTTTTACTCGGCCAAAATAATAACCCAACACAGCACATTCGCTTACCCAAAAACTGAGGATGCCAATTACAGGGTTCTTTTTTTTTATATTGTTCAGTTTACGCCAGATACGTATCCATAAAAAAAGCCTTCTGCATTTTAATAATAACCGGTGCAGAACAGTTATGTTCTTTTTATTGGATTTATTTTGCCCGTCAAAAGGAATGATCAAATTCCCAAACCAATAATAGGGATCTTGTGTATATGGATATTGGAAAGAAATAATGATGATATTAAACTGAGGATATGTTTTATTGATAGACCTTATCAATGCCTGCTGCGCAGGCAAACAACTGCTGTCTGATTCATCAGCAGCAAATCCCGGCGATAATATGACCAATGTTTTTTTCTTTTCCATTTTATAAATATCGTTGCCTTCTGTTTCTAAATTAAGAATGCAAATTCAAACCTGTCGTTTTATTTACCGGACATCTAAAATATTTCGGTGTTTTAAACGGATAAAATCCGTGTTTAAAACAGTTAACCGGTCATTACAAAATAATATCTTGCCTGTAATTAGTTGATACTTGGATAGAGTTAATGATTCTGTCAGAAAAGTGAGATGGTTATTTTTGTGTGACAAGACAGCTTATTCTTACAATATCGTCTGATTATTTTTTATCATCCAATATCCTGTCCCCAACCAATGTTTTTTCGACTGAAAATGGCATAAGTATCGATTGTTCGCTACTGGATGCCATTTTTTTTGGTTTGAGTGGAAAATTTGAAAGGTCGGTTTGAGGAAGTAATTCGAAGAATTAACTTTTAAGGGATGTTACATTTATCTGAAATGTAGTAACTTTGCATGTAGATACATTTTTTTATTTAATATATAAAAAGGGTTTCCCTAAGAAAGATTATAATGAGAATTTTGATTGCAGATGATCACACGCTGATAAGAGAAGGGTTAAGAAAGATACTGGTGGAATCATTTCCATTTGCGGATATTCATGATGTGTCTGATTCGGCAGATTTGTTGAAAAAAGCTCTCAATGAAAAATGGGATATTATCATCTCTGATATCAGTATGCCCGGATATTCAGGAATTGAAATTCTTAAACAGATCAAAGAACATGCACCACAAACACCTGTATTGATGTTGAGTATGCATGCTCCGGAACAATATGCTGTTAGGTCTCTAAAGGCCGGGGCTTCGGGTTATCTTACCAAAGAAAGTGCCCCGTATGAACTGGTAAAAGCAGTACAACAAATTCTCAGCGGACGAAAATACATCACCAGTGAAGTAGCGGAAGTGTTAGCCGGGTCTATCGAACAAAATAATACACAGGCACCACATGAACAACTTTCAGACCGCGAGTATGAAGTATTTAAAATGATCGTTTCAGGAAAAAGTATTTCTGCAATCGGCGAGATTTTATCCTTGAATGTAAATACGATCAGTACGTATCGTTCCCGTATTATGGAAAAAATGCATTTACAAAATAATGCAGACCTGGTTAAGTATGCAATCATGAATAATATTATCTGATTAATATGTAGTGTAAAAACTACCAGTTTACAATAAAATACTATTTTTTTTCACAATTGTAATCTCGTCCTTTACAAAACTTTTAGAAAAGCACAAGATATTCTTTTGTTTTTTAATTGTTTCCAATCCCTGATATCCTTCGAAAAATCAAATAACGTCTCTCGATTGCTTGTTTTTCTTTGATCATATTTTTCCTTGAAAAACCAATGAATCAGAAAAATTAAAAAGCTTCGTAACATTTGTTACGAAGCTTTTTTGTTGCATTTAACCAAGTAAATTCATTTTAATTGATCCTGATCGGTTGATTGGGTAATAAAGGAAATCATGATATGAATGTGCTATACGTCTTGCCATTGAATATGCAATAATCATTCAATATAACCTTTCACGTGGGTAGGTTAACCACTACATAAGCTTTGTAGCATAGGTTACAAATGTCTTTTGTATGGGCGGTTATCTTTGGTCAATATTATAATTACATGAATACTAAAGGATTAAAGGTTTTATTGATTGATGATACGGTGTTAATTCTTCAAAGGTTAAAGTCTTTGTTGTCTGAGGTAAAAGAGGTTAGCAGAACCGAATCGGCAACCAGTGCAGAAGAAGCCCTTGATATGTTGGATGGCTATCAGCCGGATATAATGGTACTGGATATTAATATGCCGGGCATGAGCGGTATTGAAATGTTACGCAGACTAAGTGTAAATCAAATGGTCAAACCCGTTGTAATCATGTTAACCAATAACACTTTTATGGGCTATCGTGACGAGTGCATGCGATTAGGAGCAGATTTTTTCCTTGATAAGTCAAGGGATTTTTTAATGATCCCGTCTATACTTGAAAAAATTCAGGAACAGAACCTCGTTCAAAACTAATTAACCATTCTCTTGTAAAAACTTACAGGGCTTATATTCCTAATGCCTGTTTCAGTTTTGTATAACCCGCTTTACTCATCGGCAGCTTAGCCCCAATACTCAATACGGCCAGATGGCTTTCTTTCTCATAAGGATCAATCCTGGTGATCAATTGTATATTAATGATATAGGATCGGTGTATCCTGATAAAATTCTGTGCTTCCAAAGTTTCTTCAAAAAAAACCATGGTTTTATTCTTTAGAAAAACGCCTTCCGCAGTGTGGATCTTTACATAATCATCTGCAGCTTCGAGGTATTGGATATTTACGGTTGGGATGATCTTGATCTTGTTATTGTCTTTCACAACAATCCGGTTATTTTGCGGGTTGTATAAGCTGGTGCTGTTTAGCACTTCCAGTGTTTCTTTTTTTCTTTCCTGTTGATTTTGCTGCTGCCATTTTTGGATGGCTTTATCAAATCTCTCTTTACTAAATGGTTTCAACAGATAATCTATCGCATGCGATTCAAATGCTTTGATGGCATATTCTTCGAAGGCCGTGGTAAAAATTACAGAAGGCGGATTCTCGATCAGTTCCAGCATTTCGAAACCATTGATCTTTGGCATTTGAATATCCAGAAAGATCAGATCGGGTTGATATTGCTGGATGGCTTTGATGCCTTCAAATCCATCCCCACATTCCTGCAGCACTTCTATATCAGGATAATGTTGTAAATATTCCTTCACCATGGCACGGGCCAGGATCTCGTCGTCAATGATGATTGCTTTCATATTTGTATTGTGGGATCAAGAGAATGGTGGTAAAAATATTATTTGTTTTGGATGTTTTTAAAAGGTCATTCCTCGCAAACAACAGGAACATTCTACGATAAATAGAAGCCAGTCCAAACCCTGTGCCCTTGGAACTTACTGCGGTCTCTTCATCAAAAGGATTGGTAATGGTTATTTGTAATTGCTGCTCAATCTCAATTGCTTCCAGTGTGATCATCACTTCGCCAATCGTATCATATAATCCGTACTTGATGGCATTCTCTACAATAGGTTGTAACAATAGGGAAGGAATCAGTAATTTTTTAGTTGTTTCTTCGATTCTGATATCGGTTTGAAGCCTTTGTCCGAAACGTACTTTTTCTATATCAAGGTATAATTCCAAATGGTGCAATTCATCTTCCAGCGTTACCGATTGTTGCTCATCGCGTTTTAAGGTACCCCTTAAAAAATCGGATAACTGCTGGATCATATGCCTGGCTTTTTCCGGCTGACTGCCCGCCAATGCACTGATCGAATTTAAACTGTTGAATAAAAAATGTGGTTGTAATTGCTGCCTTAGTTTTAGCAGTTCTGCATCTTTTGTCATTTGTTCTGCTTCTTCTTTTCTACGGTTGGTTTCCTGCTGTTCCTGTAATGTGTACCAGAGCAAACTCATAATACCCATACATCCGATCATTAAAAAACCGATCACATAACGGATATAAATGGAAGCATCCAGAAAATGCAAATACGTATCATCACTCCTGAAAATAAGTTTCAGGCTGTTTTTTACTACAAATAACCAGATGCCACTCAATACCAAACTCATGATCAGCACATACCAATACCTTTCTCTTTTAGGAAGATAGAATTTCATGTTATTGGTGATGAGCAAACAACTGGCGGCCAGTAAAATATTACAAACCATGCTGTCGATCATGCTTTGTTGTGCAGTTGCGCCATAACTGCTGATCACGAGAAACTGCACAAACATCCACACCAGCCACCAGCTGAAAAATATGATGCGGAAGCGGTAAACGTTTGTGAAAGAATTGGGCATGGGTTTAAATAGACTGCATAAATTGTTCGGTACAGTACTCCGA
Source organism: Chitinophagaceae bacterium (assembly GCA_947372235.1). GTDB lineage: Bacteria > Bacteroidota > Bacteroidia > Chitinophagales > Chitinophagaceae > Sediminibacterium. The sequence goes on from CANBSW010000004.1 coordinate 9,908, forward strand.
CAAATATCTTGCTTTTACGTGAACGGTATGCTGGTAATTGTCTCCATTTTCAGGTTCATAAATCCGGGAATACATTTCTGCACCGTCTGTAAAATCTTCGAGTTTATGTAATTCAGTTACATTGATAAATTTCCATCGAACCAATTGGTTTGTGTTGTTTTGAAAAGAATCCTGTTCTTTTTCGCCAAGCAATTGCGCCTTGTTAAAAGCGTGCAAATCATCTTCCGCACAGATCAAACGTAACTGTTCATCAAATTGTGCCGTATGATTTCCGCTTCCACAGATGATGCGGTAAACGAGTTTTGCAAGGTACCATTCCATTGGAATTAGTTTGGGGTTAGGAGTTTGGGGTTAGGAGTTAAGTGTAAGGAGTTTGGATGTTTTGTAATAACCCCAAACTCCAAACTTCAAACGCCAAACCAGTTTATCAGTAGCTTTTAATTTCAATCCCCCCAAAAATGGTAGTTCCTTTGAGGATGAGTAGTTTGTTGGGATCGAAAGTGCCGGGTTGCATTGGGCGTTTGTCTTCTATGCCGCCAAAAATAGCAACGGATTCAGTTTTGATTTCCCAATGCGGGGGAACGATCAGTTTGGTGCCGCCGAATGCCTGTGTGATGTGGATAGTTACGGGGCCGGTAATATCTGCCTGACTAAGATTATATTCTGCGCCACCCATAAAACATACGATCTCGCCGCCTTTGAAATTTTTAGAAGTGATCACTTTTTTAACGCCTCCAAAAATGGAAGTGCTGTTGATCACATCATCTGTGGAACTGGTTTCTTCTGATTGAAGGGGATAGGTTTTAATAAATTCACTGTCACGTCTTTCGCGCCAATATCTGCCACCATGGAACAATCCTCTCTTATTAGGGCGTAGAATAAAGAGCAGCCCCAGGCCAATAATCATCAATGGCCAGAAAAAGGGTTTCATATGCCAGTCGGCAATGATCTCATCTGCCAGAAAAAATCCGCCAACGGCAATAAAGATGAGCCAGCTGTTATTTTGAAAACGGTGTTTGATACCTGAAATCACACCAATCAGTATCACAATCATTTGCCAGCTAAAAAACCAGTGCGGGAAATAGAATCCCATTCTGTCTGCAAAAAGAACCCCGCCAATCAGGATAAGTATTAAGCCAGTCCAAAACCTGTCGTTTGTACGGTTGTTGTTAGTATTGTTTTCCATTATTTGTTATTTATAGAACAAATCTATATCGGTCAATAACGAAGGGCAAGGCTGTTTAGGCTGTTGGCATAGAAATCTCGGTAAGTGGGGGGTAAAGAGCGGTGAGGGAGTTTGGAGTGTAAGGTTTTGAGTCTAAAGTTGGTTTTGGATGTTGCACCAGACTCAAAATCTGGTTATCGCAAGATGGTAAAGTCGCAGGTTTTTATTTCCCAAAATGCGGTTGCCATTGTAAGCCAATGCCAGTAGTTCCACTTTCAGTTGCTAATCCAATCGTGAAGTCTTTATTTTTTAATTTGATGCGGTGGATCTCGGGAACTAAAATACCAACAGCGGCACCTATGCCAAGCCCCACCAGCGCATCAGATGGGAAATGCCTTAATCCTTTTACCCTGAAATAACCAATCAGGATTGGGGGGATGGCTGCAGCTGCATATAGCAGGTATTTTTTTCCGCCTAATTCGGGGTGATAATCGGAATATACTTTAGCGATAAAAAAACTGGCAGCTGCAGTTGAAGCCACATGCCCGCTGTAAAATGAATTACGGTTATTGCCATCGTTTCTTTCGCTTACTGGAAGGATGTCATAATAGGTTACAGGCCTGAAACGGTTTTGGCTGGTAGGGCCTATAATAGTGTTAGTATAGATATTAGAAACAATGGAAATGGTTTCTAAATACATCACCAGCATCTTTGACCAATCTTTCTTGATATATTTATCAAACCCAAGTATCAAAGGCAAGCTAACTGTAGTGGTAAGTACAATTGCTGCATCTCTATTATACCCGTCAGCCTTTGATGCATCCTGGTTCAGTGCCCATTTATCAAAACCACCAACATTATTCCTGTTTAAAGCAGTTAGTTCTGTAACGCTGATCTCCTGTTTGTTTATTATTTTAGGGATACCCAAATAGTTTGCCACTCCTCCTGCGAGTGCAATGCTGCCACTTACCCAGTAATTTACTTTGTAAGGATGCCTGGCAGAATCCGTATTTTGATATTGAGAACGAAGTGATGTATTTAAAACAAAACAGGGTAATAAAAGGAGAATAAGTTTGAAAAGATAAGTTTGCAATTTTTATAGTTAGATGAGATCATCCTTGAAGTTAGTTTAAATAAAGGGTAAGGAGCGGTTAGAACTGTTAAAACAATTCGGTCTGTTAATTGAAAAAAGCAGTCTAATCGCATTTTTTTGAAACACATTGGTATAAAGGTTAAGAAAGAGGGCACATAGTATTCTGTTAAGCTCAAAACCTTAAACCCCAAACTTCAAGCCTTCTTCGATTGCCATCCAATCAAAATAACTCCTGTAATTACCAATGCAGTACCGATGATCTGTGCAGTGATGATCTGTTCACCCAAAAAAATATGTGCCTGTAAAATGGTAGATACCGGGCCAATACTGGTGATGATGGATACATTGTTACTGCCAATCCGTTTCATGCCATTGCTCATTAAGAAGGAGGGAAGAACAGTAGCTACAATGGCAAGGGCAATGCCATACCAGGTAAGCTCCATCGTAAACGGTATGGATTGCATGGTATGTGTTGCCAGGAAATTGATAAAGATACCTACGGTTGCAGCCAGCATAGTATAAGCCGTGTACCTTGTTACGCCTACTTTCTGCACCATTCTCCCGGTACCAACAAGGTAGAATGAATAGGTGATGGCACAGAGAAAAATCATGACAGAACCAAAGAGAAATTTGGGATTGGATGTATCCAGTTTTAACTCGCCAAAATAGGCAATACCAATACCGAGATAGGTTAATACCAATGCTATGATCTGGATTTTACTAAGTTTGGTCTTGAAATAAAAAGTGTTGATCAACACAGCAAATGTTGGATAGAGAAACAGGATCAACCTTTCCAATCCTGCAGATACATATTGCAGTCCGATAAAATCAAACAAACTGCTCAGGTAATATCCTAAAATACCCATTGCTAAAATCAGGAGCCAGTCTCTGCGGGTTAAGGGTTGTTTATTCTCTTTTTGAGAAACCATCCATGCAGCAACGAGGTAAAAAGGCAGGGAGAACAGCATCCTCAGACTTAACAGCGTAACGGCATCTACATGGGTTGCATGAAAAGCCAGTTTTACAAAGATGGCTTTGGTAGAAAAAAAGATAGCCCCCATTAAAGTGATGAAGAATCCGGTTAAGGTAATTTGGGTGGGATGGGGTTTTGGTTGGATATCCATTGTTTGGTTGATAGGTCATAGCCTATGGTTCATGGTTCATAGTTCATGGAAGGGATAATTGTTTTGCCATGAACTATGAACCATTTGCTATGAACCATAAACACTACGCGCTTACATTAAAATCTCTCAAAGCATCATTCAAACTTGTTTTCAGATCGGTGCTGGCTTTGCGCTGGCCAATGATGAGGGCACAGCTTACATTGTATTCACCTGCATTGAATTTCTTTAAATAACTGCCCGGAATTACTACGCTTCTGGCCGGTACACGCCCTTTGTATTCAATGGGTTCGCTTCCGCTCACATCAATGATCTTGGTAGATTGGGTAAGTACTACATTGGCACCCAATACAGCTTCTTTTTCTACCCTTACACCTTCCACAACAATACAACGGCTTCCGATAAAGCAACCGTCTTCAATAATTACCGGACTTGCCTGTAAAGGTTCTAAAACACCGCCAATACCAACGCCCCCACTCAGGTGAACGCCTTTGCCTATCTGTGCGCAGCTGCCTACGGTGGCCCAGGTATCAACCATTGAACCTTCGTCAACAAAAGCACCAATGTTTACATAGCTTGGCATCAACACCACACTTTTAGCGATGTATGAACCATAGCGGGCAACGGCAGGAGGTACGGCCCTAACACCCAGTTCTTTGTAATTACTTTTCAGCAACATCTTATCATAAAACTCAAAAGGCGGAAGATCCCATGTTTGCATTTGTTGTATGCCAAAATATAGGAGAATGGCTTGCTTAACCCATTCGTTTACCACCCAGCCATCAGCAGATGGGGATGCAACTCTGAGGCGGCCTTTGTCAACTTCTTCTATCACAGCTTTTACGGCATCTGAATATTTTGAATCTTTAAGTAATTCACGGTTTCCCCATGCTTCGAGGATCTGGTCTTGTAATGACATGCTTATTTTTTTTGCAAACATACAGTATGAAAACTTTATGGGAACTTTAGAGGGTAATTGTTCTGTCACAATTTGTAAATTGTGCGTGAATAAAGCAAACATGCTTCCTTTTAACAACGATATTGAATCATGCCTTGAGAAGCTGCAGAATGGCGGACTCATATTATATCCCACAGATACCGTATGGGGCATTGGCTGCGATGCCACCAACCCCGAAGCTGTGGAAAAGATTTATCGTTTAAAAAAAAGAACCGATACCAAGGCTATGATCGTTTTGGTGGCCGATGAAAAAGATATCCTCAAATATGTTACCCAGCCTGAGTTGCAGATCTTCGATTATATAAAAGGAGTAAACCGCCCAACCACCGTTATTTACGATGGTGCGGTAGAACTGGCAGAAAACCTGCTGGCGGCCGATGGTTCTGTGGCCATTCGTATTTGTGAGGAAGAGTTTTGTAAAAACCTGATCAAACGTTTCAGAAAGCCGTTGGTGAGTACTTCGGCAAATATCAGCGGTTATCCTTCGCCTTTGTGTTTTAAAGATATTGAGCCCATTATTGCAGATGGGGTGGATTATGTGGTAAATTATCGCCAGGATGATACGGAATACCGCAAACCATCTTCCATTATCAAATGGGAAAAAGATGGTACCCTGAGTATTATCCGCCCATAATTACGTTTGATATTTCGTTCCCTTTGTGGTAATTCCATCTTGGATTGTAGTAATTATATTCAATTATTTTCGGTACAAGCGACAAAAAAAAATAATCTCCATTTCATTAGTATTTCTGAAGAATTATAACGAACTTATAGGTGTAAAAACCTTATATGACAAGGGTTCTCGTTGATATTCCTGATAATAAATTTCAGTCTTTTATCAAGGCCATTTCGAGCCTTGGTATAGACAGTCAGATCATCACATCCAAACGTTCCAAAAAAACTTTTGTAAGACAAAGACGTATTGCCAAATCACTCAAAAGGATTGCGTCAAGTTTTATTTTATTTGACTGGGAGTTTTTTAGCAATGAGTTGGAGTATGAGTAGGCTTAATACTCAAGGCTGAAAGCTTATAGGTCATAGCTGATATTTCTTACTTTCGTATTCATGCAAAAAATACTGGTTATTCAAACAGCTTTTATTGGGGATGTAGTATTGGCTACCGGCATTATAGAAAAACTTCATTCCGCAATGCCTGATGCAGCTATTGATATATTGGTAAGAAAGGGGAATGAAAATTTAGTTTCAGCACATCCTTTTTTGCATGAAGTGTTGATCTGGGATAAGAAAAAAAATAAATACCCGAATCTTTTTAGACTTCTCCAAAAAATAAGAAAGACGGGCTATGATAAAGTGATCAACCTGCAACGCTTTGCTGCTACGGGTTTGCTGACTGCTTTCTCAAAAGGAAAACAAACAATTGGTTTTGATAAGAACCCGGTTAGTTTTTTATTTTCAGATGTTGTATTGCATGTAGTAAGTAATGGAGAAAAAGAATTGCATGAAATAGAACGCAATCATGAATTGATCAGATCTTTTACAGATGATAAAGCGGCGAGACCAAAATTATATCCTTCTCCAGAAAATAATCAGTCGGTAGCCAAATGGAAACAGCAGGCCTATGTTTGTATTGCACCTGCTTCTGTATGGTTTACCAAACAATTTCCTTTTGATCAATGGATTGAATTGGTAAAATCATTACCCGATCATCTAACCATATACTTATTAGGTGCGCCGGGAGATTTTGCTTTGTGTGAATCCATTTTATCAGGAACAGAAAAAAAATCAGTAATCAATCTCGCAGGTAAGCTCAGCTTTCTCGAATCGGCAGCTTTGCAAAAAGATGCGGTGATGAATTATGTAAATGATTCGGCACCCATGCATTTTGCCTCCTCTGTAAATGCGCCTGTAGCTGCTGTGTATTGCTCTACCATTCCGGCATTTGGGTTTGGGCCTTTGTCGGATATCAGCCATATTATCGAGGTTGCTGAACAACTGGAATGCCGCCCCTGTGGGTTGCATGGCAAAAAAGCCTGTCCGTTGGGTCATTTTCATTGTGCCAGGTGGATCGGAAATGAGCAGTTGTTGGCAGTATTATAGCAGGATCTATAAGCGATGAGCTGCGAGCTGTGAGCTTAGGCTGGAACGTTTCTTGAAAGCTCGTAGCTCACGGCTCATAGCTCACAGCTTCTCTTTACATTTGCACCAATGCAGATAGTTTGTACGGATAGAGAATTATTGATTTTTGAGAAAATAGCGGCTGCGGCTCAATCGCTGGAGGTGCCCTGTTACCTGATTGGAGGGTTTGTGCGCGATAAGATCATCGGAAGGCCCACAAAAGATGCTGATATCGTTTGTATGGGTGATGGAATTGAACTGGCCCATAGAGTGGCTGCATCTTTTCAACCCAAACCCACGGTGGCGTATTTTAAAACTTTTGGAACGGCACAGATCAAGCTGGAAGATTTTGAAGTGGAGTTTGTTGGTGCAAGAAAAGAAAGTTACAGTCATCACAGCCGCAAGCCCGAAGTAGAACCCGGCAGTATAGAAGACGACCAGGATCGCCGCGATTTTACCATTAATGCGCTGGCCATCAGTTTGAATAAGGAAGATTTTGGCATGTTGATCGATCCGTTTAATGGGATGAAGGATATCGATGCCAAAACCATACAAACACCCTTGCCACCGCTGCAAACCTTTAGCGATGACCCTTTGCGGATGATGCGGGCCATACGTTTTGCCACGCAATTACATTTTACCATTGCCGAAGAAACTTTTCAGGCAATTAAGGATAATGCGCACCGTATCAAAATTGTTTCGCAGGAAAGGATCACGGATGAGTTGAATAAGATCATGCTAACAGACCAGCCCTCCATCGGTTGGGATCTGCTTTTCAGATCGGGCTTGTTACACATCATCTTTCCACAAATGGTTGATCTGTATGGTGCCGAATATGTGGATGGAAAAGGGCATAAAGACAATTTCTACCATACCATCCAGGTGTTGGATAATATTGCTAAAAACACCGATGATCTCTGGCTACGCTGGGCTGCATTGCTGCACGATATAGGCAAACCCGCCACCAAAAAATTTGAAGAAGGTCATGGCTGGACATTTCACGGCCATGAAGTAGTAGGAGCGAGGATGGTACCCAAAATATTTACCCGCCTCAAACTGCCTTTGAATGAAAAAATGAAACTGGTTCAAAAGCTGGTAATGCTGCATTTGCGGCCCATCAGTCTTACAAAAGAGAATATTACCGATAGTGCTATCAGGCGATTATTATTTGATGCTGGAGAAGATATAGAAAGTTTGATGATGCTGTGTAATGCAGATATCACCAGTAAAAATCCCAATAAAGTAAAGCGTTTCATGCAGAATTTTGAAATGGTGCATAACCGTTTGCAGGAAGTGGAAGAAAGCGATAAGATCCGCAACTGGCAACCGCCTATTTCGGGTGAAATGATTATGGAAAAGTTTGGATTGAACCCCAGTAAACCGGTAGGTTTGATAAAAGATGCAATAAGAGAAGCTATTCTGGATGGCATCATTCCCAACGATTTTGATGCCGCCTACCAGTTTATGCTCCAAAAAGCCGTTGAACTGAACTTGCAGGCGGTTGAATAAATTGTATTTTTGTGGAAAGTTGTAAGTGATAAGTAATAGGTTATAAGTTGTAAGTGATAAGTAAAAAACATTTCAACCAATAAACCATTAAACCAATAAACAAATACCCCCACCGAATGGCGATATTAAAATTCAGGATTTATTTAGAAGAAGATGATGCAGTATACAGGGATATTGTGATTAAACATACCCAGAATTTTCAGGAGCTTCATTTTGCAATATTGAAAGCGTATGAATTTGATTCGAAACACAAAGCAACTTATTTCCGCAGCAATGATAACTGGCAGCGGGGAAGAGAGATCAGTTTTGAAAGATACGATAAGTCTTATGTGGTAGAACCTCTGATCATGGCTGATGTTACCATCGGTTCAGAGATCCGTGATACCAACCAGAAATTTGTGTACGAATATGATTTTGAAAAGCATTGGGTGTTTCTGGTGGAACTGATCAATGTAAGCAAGGAAGAAAGCAGTAAAACAATTTATCCATCTGTATCAAGAACGGAAGGCATTGGCCCGCAACAATACGGTACCAAAAGCTTACTGGGCGATAAGTTTGCCGACATAGAAGAAAAATACGATCTCGCCGAAGCCGCTGAAGGTTTTGGTACGGAAGGTGAAGATGGTGAAACGGAGACTGATTCAGAAGAAGAAAGTACAGAAGATACGCAGGAAGAAGAGTTTTAAGTTGTAAGTGATAAGTAGTAAGTAAGAAATCGAATAAGATGAAACCAACCGATTTTAGGTTGGTTTTGTTTTAAGAAGAAAAAATAGTTCATTTAATAAAAGATTCCCCTCCTCCCAGGAGGGGACAATTTCAAACAACTTCGTTGTTTGAAATTGGGGGAGGTAAAATGGGGTTAAACAAACCATGAACACAATCATCATCATATCCGGCCCCACAGCCATAGGTAAAACAGCTCTAGCCATTGCAATTGCTAAAGAATTAGGAACAGAAATCATTTCTGCAGATTCAAGACAATGCTACAAAGAAATGAAGATCGGTGTAGCACGCCCTTCCGATGAAGAACTGGCAGTAGTAAAACATTATTTCATCGCATCACATTCTGTATCGGAAGAATTGAATGCGGGCAGTTTTGAAAAATATGCATTGGCAGCTGTGGATGAGATCTTTCAAAAACATACAACGGCTGTAATGGTGGGTGGCACAGGCTTATACATCAAAGCTTTTTGTGAAGGAATAGACCCGATGCCCGTTGTACCTGAAGAAATAAGAAAACAGGTGACAGATGGATATCAACAGAAAGGATTGATCTGGCTGCAGAAAGAACTGCAACAAAAAGACCCCGCATTCTGGGCAGTGGCAGAACAACAAAACCCACAACGTTTAATGCGTGCTTTGGAAGTTTTGTATGCTACCGGTCAATCGATCATGGTTTATCGAACTGCAAAGAAAACAGAAAGACCATTTCGCATTATAAAGATAGGATTGGAGCTGCCGAAAGAAGAACTGCATAACCGTATTCATATTCGGGTAGACCAAATGATAAAAGATGGATTGGAAGAAGAAGTAAAATCATTACTTCCTTTCAGAAATCTGAATGCCTTGCAAACAGTGGGTTACAGAGAAATGTTTGAATTTATGGATGGCAATTGTACATTGGAAGAAGCGGTAGCCAATATCAAAACCAACACACGCCACTATGCAAAAAGGCAGATGACATGGTTTAAGAAAGACAATGAAATTAAATGGTTGCCTGCTACAATAGAAAGCCTGCCATTTATAAAGGAGTTATTATAGTTGATGAGTTGTCTACTAAAATTATGTAAGATTTTCAAAATTCGACATTAAAAACCGTGCCTCCGTGGGTCATTAAATTTTCTCACGGAGGCACAGAGGCACGGTTAAACCTATTTCAATTTTGCAGAAGTTTTTTTTGTAATTAGAAATGTATAGGCACATTGTAAAGCATCTTTAAACATTGTTTTTTTTACCTTGTCAAGATGCACAAAAGTAGCTCCCTGTTTACCCCAACTGCCCGGAACAGGGTAGAAGATACTTTCCTTTTCATACGCACAGAATACAGATTGATCGGTTAAAGAAAGTTTCAGCATTGCCCGTTGGTCTTTCTCTCTAAGCGTTGCAAATATTTTTTTCTTTACACGGAAAGAAGCCATATCAAAATGAGGTAATTCTTCAACATCAGGAAGGGATAATGCCAGTTGTCTGAATTCTTCCGTGCTGATCATGTTTTAGCATTTTATTCGAAAATAAAATTATTGCAAAAGAAAGCACCGTTACCATGTGTCTGATGTTGTTCAAAATTAAATTGTTCTATTGGCAACCTTTTATCATCGTTAATAAAAGTAGCGGTATATCCTATATGGTTTAAGAAATGAAAGGTCTCCATCATTTTATCACGGCCAACATAGCCTGCATCAATTTCTACAATGATCTTTGGTTTGTATTTTTGTAATGTATTGATCCCGCCTTTGAAAATATTGAGTTCATTGCCCTCTACATCTATCTTTAAAAAATTGGGCTGAATATTGTGTGCGCTGCAATAATGATCCAGACTATCTGTGGCAACATTTTCAGTAAATCCAATATCATCTCTTTCCCTGTCATTCACAATGGTAGCTCCCGGTGCAGAGGTTTTACTCATACTATTGGTGGGGATCAGTAAAGTGGCTTCTCCCTCTTTATCTGATAACGCAATATGTTCTACCGTAACATTCTCCCAGTTAAAAAGTCTTTTTATTTTTTGATTGTACTTATATAAGATCGACTGAGGTTCAAATGCAATGATCTTTCCGGTTTTGCCGGTTAACCCAAGCATCATAAACAAATAGCCTCCTTTGTGGGCACCAATATCCAAAACAGTATCGCCTTTTTTTATGGCCTCATATAAATAAGCTACACCGCCTATATCATATTTGTTCTTATACTTATCTGCACGCAGTTTTAATTTGATCCGTTCTATCCATTTCATAGTTTGGGAACAGGTAGGGACTTGTAACCTGAGGGAATAAAAGTAAACTGCTTTTCATTGGTTTCAAAATAATGAAAAGCAGTTTATAGTAATTATATAAAAGATACCGGTTAAAATTTAAACCCGAATGTCAGCATCACCGTGCCGCGACTTCCGCCCTGTTCTGCAAAAGTGTTGGGTTTGTCGTTTAAACGGTAGGCAAACTGGGCATCTTTGGTAAAAGTATGGGCGTAGGTAAGATCAATAAATATTCCGTGATCACGATAGCCTAAACCGCCGGTTGCGAGTATTCTGTTGGCACTGATAGTATCGTCGGCATAGGGACTTCCATAATAAGCGCCACCTAAACGGAACATGATGGTATGCAGTTTTAATTCACCACCCAATCGGAAATTGATATTGCCTTTATAGCTTTCTTTGATCTGTGCATTTACGATGTCGTAATATGCTTTCAAAGCATCATTGTTTTTATCTGCCGCAGAAAAGCGGGCACCGCGGTAGTTCACATATTCCAGATCGGCACTGATGAAAGCCCTTTGTTTGCGGGTATCTACAATTTCTCTGAAAACATAACTGGCACTAATGATCGCTCTCCAGGGTGTGATCATATCATATTTTCTCACCCCATCATTACCACTATTCAAACTTGCGCTGGTTACCGTTCTTGTTCCTGCATAAGCTTCAGTATTGGCGGTTATGGAAGAGTTTACTCTGTCGGTATATCCCATAAACTGTGGGGTATGGAAAGCAAATCCAATACGCCAGTAATCCTGTGGCTTATAGATCACACCAATTTTTGCACCTATACCAATTCCTTTTGAAGAAAAAGATTCTTTGTATTCAAATGATTTGAATTCATTATTGGGATTATTAGTGGCATCTGTTTCACTATAGGTAAGCTCACGCCAGTAGTTAATGATGGGGATGGTTAAACTTCCACCTATGTACATTTTGTCTTCCATATTACCGGCAAGTCCTAATGCGATTTCATGATACCCACCTCTTGTGCTGGCATCATACATTTGGTTTACGCCAGTTGAAATGGGTACAAGACTTTGAAAACCGGCAACTGAACCGCCCGGTCCGCGAACCGTATCAATTAAAAATGTTCTGAATGCAAGAGAAGAACCAAAAATATAATTATTGAGTGCGGCATTTGAATCTGCTCTGTCTTTAATTAACTCTTCAAGGTATTGCTCCGTAAAAGAGCTGAAATTGTTAAAGCCTTTAAATTGAACATGATTATTGTAATTAGCAACCTGGTTTACTGATAAAGCCACAGCACTGCTGGTCCATTTGCTGTTCTTGCCCGTATTCACTCCTCCCAAAATAATACCGGAAGCACCGTAATTAAAATTGTTCTTATTATTGGCTGTATCCGTACCACGGTAATTGAATTTGTTTTTATTCATTCCAAAGCCAGGCGATAATACAAATTCATTGGTTTTAAAAAGACCAATACCGGCAGGGTTTACATGGTTAGCCGTAATATCACCTCCCAATGATCCCATTACACCTCCGGTGGCCATATTACGGGCTGTTCCATTTTGTGTGAACCAGGCGGTGCGTAAAGCCTCTTCGGGGGTTTGTGCAGATGAGATAAAGACAGTGAGTAAAAATATACTGAGTATAAAATATTTCATACAAATGGTTTTGGGTATATGCGTATCCGTAAAGCAGGTGAACTGCTTTATCTGTTAATAGATATAAATATGTAAATGGATAATTTTATCCTCCTCTGCCTCCACGACCTGTGCTGGTACTGGTTCCTGTACTTTGATATCCGCCACTGCTTCCACCGGCACTACTGCTTGTTGCAGGGGCCGGACTTGAGGAAGTAGTTGGAGTAGATGTGTAGGTTCTTACAGGCCTGTCGAAACTGGTTGCGGTATTATTATCTGCAGATCCTGTAAATACCCTTTTCAAAAGATTACCAAAACTGTTATTATTACTGCTCGGAACAAAAGCGCCGGTTTTAAGATCTTTATAACCGTAATTCGAATTGTTATATGTTTTGTTTTTGTAAGCAGTGATATTACTTCCTGCAGTATAGCCACCTCCGGTTTGTTTAGTTGGGGTAGTATAACTAATAACAGTGTAGTAAGGATTATTCCAGCCAATATTGCCATAGAAGCCCCTGTTACCATAACCGAATCCTGTATTCCAGCAAGGATTCCAGGTTGAATAGTTGTTATAAGATTTATAGTAAGAGCTGCTAAAATCATACCTGCTGTCGTACCAGTAATCATAATTATCAATCATTCCCCAACGGTAACGGTTGGCCACTTTCATTCTCAGATAGCGGTCATCCATACTGGAAACATATTCCTGGTATTGTTCATTTTCTTTTTTCTGAACCTCTTCTTCCTTTGCCGATGCAATCTCCCGCCCCGGTGAATAATACACATCATCCGGTGTTTGTCCTGCTTTAAAAGCAGTGGAACAGCTGGATAAAAGGCCAATGCTGATAACCGCTAAGAGTAAAGTGTGTTTCATAACATCAGTTTTGAAAGGTTAGATAAAGTGAAGTTACATACATTTGCGATGCGTTAAGGCATCTTACAATAAAGTGACAAACGCTTTGCCAACTAACGTGTGTGAGCGTTTTTATTTGTTAAAGAAATCATAAAATAGAAAATGGGAAAGGAAATTACTTCCAGAGAACAGGATTATTCGCAGTGGTATAACGACCTGGTAATAAAAGGAAATTTGGCAGATTATAGTGCTGTGAGAGGTTGTATGGTGATTAAACCCTATGGCTTTGCCCTTTGGGAAAATATGCGGGATGTATTGGACAGGATGTTTAAAGACACCGGCCACCAGAATGCGTATTTCCCTTTATTTGTTCCTAAAAGTTTATTTGAGGCGGAAGAGAAAAATGCGGAAGGATTTGCAAAGGAATGTGCAGTGGTAACGCATTATCGTTTAAAAGCCGATCCCAATAACAAAGGAAAATTAATGGTTGATCCGGAAGCTAAACTGGAAGAAGAACTGGTTGTGCGTCCTACCAGTGAAGCTATTATCTGGAACACTTATAAAGGATGGATACAATCATACCGTGATCTTCCTATTCTTGTTAACCAGTGGGCCAATGTGGTAAGATGGGAGATGAGAACCCGTTTGTTTTTACGCACGGCAGAATTTTTATGGCAGGAAGGTCATACTGCACACGCAACAGCCGCCGAAGCCATTGCAGAAACCAGACAGATGCTGGATGTATATGCCGATTTTGTTGAGAACTGGATGGCATTGCCTGTGATTAAAGGCGTGAAAAGTCCGAACGAGCGCTTTGCCGGTGCAGAAGATACCTATTGCATAGAAGCGATGATGCAGGATGGAAAAGCCTTACAGGCCGGAACCTCCCATTTTCTCGGACAAAATTTTGCCAAAGCATTTGATGTTAAATTCAGCGATAAGGAAAACAAACTCGATTATGTATGGGCCACGAGTTGGGGCGTTAGTACAAGATTGATCGGTGCATTGGTAATGGCACATAGTGATGATGACGGATTAATTTTTCCTCCAAGAATTGCACCAATTCAGGTGGTGATTGTTCCTATTTATAAAGGCGATGAGCAGAAAACGCAGATAGATGAAAAAGTATTGGCGATTGTGAAGAACCTCAAAGCCATGGGTATTTCTGTAAAATATGATGATTCGGACAATGCCAGACCGGGATGGAAATTTGCCGAATATGAGTTGAAAGGAGTTCCTGTAAGAATGGCCATTGGGGCAAGGGATTTGCAGAATAATGTGGTTGAGATTGCACGCCGTGATACCAAAGAAAAGACAAGTGTGAGTATGGATGGTATTGAATCATACATCAAAACATTGCTGGATACTATTCAAACCAGCATGTACAATAAAGCCAAACAGTTTCAGCAGGAAAAGATTTCCCAAACAGATTCTTGGGATGAGTTTATACAACTGCTCGATACCAAGGCCGGATTTATTTCGGCTCATTGGGATGGCACTGCGGAAACCGAAGACAAGATCAAAGAGCTCAGTAAAGCTACCATACGTTGTATCCCCTTGAATAATCCGCTGGAGGATGGAAAGTGTATTCTTACCGGCAATCCATCTACGCAAAGGGTTTTGTTTGCAAGAGCGTACTAAAGAACAAAAGAACAGATGAATATTGAACAAGGAACAGATGAATGATGAAGTAAGTTAGAAGTACGATGAAGTATGAAAATAATTTCCCCTCTTTTGCGCAGCAAAGGAGGGGGGCCAAGCGGCTTAGCGATGGGTGGGGTGGTGAAGCGTTTGGATCTTATATTATTTATTAAACCACCCATTTACCACCCCTGATTATTTCTGGCGAAATAATCGGTCCCCTCCTTAGCAGGCGGGGAAATCTTGACAGCATTTCACTTCATCGTTCATTTGTTCCTTGTTCGATGTTCATCCGTTCAATATTCAAAAAACATCATGAAACAAAAACCAATACACCCTTCCATGCTTCCTTATCTCGAGGGTAAGGTTTTGTTATTTGATAAACCCATGGAGTGGACATCATTCGATGTAGTTAGGAAGATCCGATACCTCACCAAAATTTCCAAAATAGGCCATGCTGGAACCCTGGACCCTTTAGCAACAGGTTTGTTGATTGTTTGTACCGGAAAATTTACCAGGAAGATCAATGAATATATGGGTATGGAAAAAGAGTATACGGGTACCATTACATTGGGTGCCGTAACACCAACCTATGATCTGGAAAGTGAACCACAGGATCAAAAAGATATTTCACATCTTACCGAAGAACAGGTGCATGCTGCAACCGCACAATTTACCGGAGCGATCATGCAAACGCCGCCTATACATTCAGCCATTAAACAGGCAGGCAAACCAGTATACCTTGCTGCAAGAAAAGGGATCGACGTTAAACTGGAGCCACGTCCAATTACCATTTATTCATTTATCATTGAAAAAATTGAATGGCCGGTTATTTATTTTCGTGTGGTTTGTTCTACCGGAACTTATATCAGAAGTCTGGCCAATGATTTTGGTGCAGCCCTTGGTGTAGGGGGGTATATGAGTAGTTTGTGCAGAACCCGCATTGGTCAATTCAAAGTAGCAGATGCTACGCCTATGGTTGATTTTGAACAGGAGATCAAAAGAGTAACTTCCATATCAGAAGGGCAGGCCGATGCCTAATTGCAGTGCATAGTTGTTCACTTTTACTCCATTAGATCGATTCTCAAACCATTGAAATCGATCAGCCCAGCCATTATTGTATTGACGGGCAGGGTCTTTCACTTTATAGGCAAGATCAAATCTGATCAAAAAATAGGAAAAATCGATTCTCAATCCGGTTCCTACCCCCAGTGCCAGATCTTTTGTGAGATTTTTAAATGAGAACCTTGCTTCTGGATCAGCTGAATTTGTTCGCACATTCCATACATTTCCGATATCGGCAAAAAGCGCACTTGCAATTTTTACTCCTGCAATGGTTGTTAAAGGGAAACGATATTCCAGATTGGCTTCCAATTGCATGTCTCCAAATCTATCCCGATAGGTTGAGGTTGAAATGGTGTCACTTTGTATGGAACCTCCCAGACCCAGTTGCCTTAATCCCCATGCACGCATACTGTTTGGTCCACCCGCAGAAAACTGTTTAAAGAAGGGGAGTGTTTTACCAAGAATAGAATCTGTTCCATAATTATACCCTACTCCGGCATAGGCGCGCCAGGCCAATTCGGTTTTGCCCAGTACAATTTTTTTATGGTATTCCGCTTCCAGTTTTACATAACGATAAATTTGATCTTTCAGGCTCGGTATGATCCCCAGCAGTGAACCTGATTCTTCTATACCCAATCTCAGATAATGAATTTTGTTTGGGTTATTGGCACTGGTAAAATTTTTGATGAGTGTTAAACTCTGGCTTACCACTTTACCTTCATTAAAAGAAGTTTTTAGAAATGGGTTTACGATAATCAATGAATCCAGTTTTGCTAATTTATCAATCGCATAGATCTCTATATTCAATGGTTTGTAGAGCCATGTATTATTTCCTTTTTTCCATTCATACCCCCACCCAACATTGAGCGAACGTAGCTGGTAATATTCACGGCGGTCTACATAAGAGCCATTGATAGAAAACAAGGTTCTCTTATTATCAAGTTTATTTAAGGCACGCCAATTTTTAAAGGGTTGTATCAGATTAGGAAATACATAAGTATGCCCAAGATTGATAAGAAATGTTTGAATGAGCTGGTCCTGCTGGCTGGTAAGCACATTTAGTTCAATACCCGCTCTAAAAGTGGCAAGCGACTGAATTGCATTTTTCCATACATTTTTATTATTGTAAGCAAGATTGGTTGAAATTCCCAACAGGTTTCCAAAACCAAAATCTGCGGTATTCTTACTCAATTCCTGATCTGTAGTAAAATTTTGTTTAACAGCAGGAACAAGGAAAAAATAAATATCGAGACTGTCTTTATCCCTCGCCCTTGCTTTGGCATCTACCTGTTGCCAGGCACCTATTTGTCCAAGGCTGTTGATCGATTTAAAATAATCACTCTCATTATACAAATCCCCGTTTCTAAGAAAAGTATGGTCTCTTAAAGGCCGGTAATTAAAAAGCCCTTTTTTGTATCGTAAGGTTGCACTTTTACGTACCAGTTCCTGAAATCCTTTTTGATCGGGTAAACTGTCTAAAATATCTGTGATCTTTGTTTCGGGATAGTAGTAGGTTTTGCCAATATGGAATTGTAGTAACCGGGAAGGATTGACGGGCCTGCTAAAAACACGTATATCCCAACTCGGATTTTCTCTCCGTAGTTTGGCGGCATCTGCAATAATCTGGGCTTGTTTTATCGGATCGAGGGTAAGTTCCAGCAAGCGTTTATCCACTGAATCGACTTCTGCTAAAATATCTTCCCGGGTAAAATTGTAAAATCCATTCTGCCTATAAATGGTTACCAGCCTGTCTAACTCAGAACTGATCAGTTGTTTGGTATATGGAATGCCTTTTTTTAGGAGTGAGTTGGCTTCTGCCGCTTTGGTCAGTTTTTGCAAGGTAGAGTCTTGCATGTCAAAAGAAACTGAATCCACCGTAATATTCTTGCCAACCTGAATATTCATGACAATATTGGCGCGTAATTGATCCAGAACTGTATCAATCCTTACTGAGTCTGTAAATATAGCATAATAATACCCCTGTGAATTTAAATAAGCATTCATGAAACTGATGGAGCGGTTAATATTTGCAGAATCAAATACGGCCGGGTTCCTGATTTTATAAATAACTCCGAACTGCTGAACTTTTCTAACTTTCAAACTGTCATCCCAATAATTATTCAACTCAGTTGTTAAGCGAATTTTCTCATCTTTGGAAATATTGCCGGTCAAGGTAATTTTATTATCGAAGATAAAAGGACGGTTAATGGGGTTGTTTCTTACAAATGTTCTTTTGCTTACAGAGCAGGAACTGATCATCACCCCAGCAAGTAAAAGAATGAAGCAGAAACGCAAATTCAGTTTTTGAAAAATCAAATGCATAGAGAATGTTAAGCAGGAATGAGATCAAATATATTCAAAGTTTATGCCAGAAAAAACAAAGACTGGCCGAAGGACTGTTTATTGCAGAAGGAATCAAACTGGTTGATGAGGTTTTACAAAGTTCATACAAGATAAAAAAGATCTATGCTTTGACGGAATGGGCTGGCGGTTATAAGGGGGCAATTCCTTTGGAAATTGTTACTGAGATTGAATTAGAGCGCATCAGCAGCCTGCAAACCCCCAATCAGGTTTTAGCAATTATTGAACAGGAAATACCCAAAAAAGCACCTGAATGTAACAATGCATTTACCCTCGTACTGGATGGTATACAGGATCCCGGGAATCTGGGTACCATCATACGAATTGCTGATTGGTTTGGTATAACACAGATAATTGCCAGTGAGGATACGGCAGAATTATACAATCCCAAAGTGATACAAAGTACGATGGGAAGTTTTTCAAGGGTACAGTTATGGTACGGATCTTTACCGGAAGTATTGACCAACGCGAAAGTTCCTGTATATGGTGCTTTGCTGAATGGAAACAATATGCATAATGAGCCAGCTGTTTCAGAAGCTTTGCTGGTGATTGGTAATGAATCAAAAGGGATCAGTAAAGAATTGTTGCCTTTCATTTCTCATCCAGTGATGATTCCGAGAATAGGAGGAGCGGAGTCTTTAAATGCGGCAGTGGCAGCGGGGATAATTGTGTCGCATCTCAAGAAATGATGAATTGCGTCATTGCTTCGTTCCTTGCTCATCTGTTCAATATTCCCTTCTTACCTAAACTGTATCGCCTTCACCGGATTGATCTTTCTGATCAGTAGTGTAGGTATTAATAAAGACAAATAACAAACCACTGCAGTAGAAATACAAACGGCAATCACCTGCCACCAGATAATATGAACCGGTGCCGTGGATACATAGTAAGAAGCTTCATCCAGTTTGATAAAGCCTGTGTATTGTTGCAAAAAGCAAATGCCAATTCCGGAAATAAAACCAATGCCAATACCCGCTAAAGTGATCACTGTTGCCTGGTATAGAAAGATCTGCTGTATCATTCCATCAGGTGTTCCAATGGCTTTTAGTATGCCAACCATCCGGGTTCTTTCCAATATTAAGATTAAGAGACAGGTGATGAGATTGATGATCGCTACTACCGCCATCACAATAAAGATCACATTCCTGTTTACGTCCTGGATATTTAACCAGTCGAAGATGTTGGGATAAACTTCCCGTATACTTCGGCTCATCCATTCTGCCGGTAATTCATCAGTTAAATGATTGCTTACAGAATCGATATTTTTATAATCCTTCAGAAAAATTTCATACCCACCTGTTTGATTTGTTCCCCAGTTATTTACTCTGCGTATTAACCGCAGGTCAGATAACACAAACAATTTATCATATTCTTCTATGCCGGTCTTATAAATACCGGCAACGCTGAGTTTGCGGTATGTTTTGCTTCCATCTTCGATAGAAATAAAATATACGGTAATGGTATCATTCAGTTTGATCCGTAACGTTGTGGCCATCGGTTTGGAAATAATGATCTCTTTGCTGTACAAGGAATCAGCGAAACTGATCCAACGACCCTCCTGCAAAAAAGGTTTTAGTTTGGAACTGTCGTACCCATTTTCTATCCCTTTAATTAATACACCTTCTATCTCTTTGTTCTTTTCAAGCACTGCCGATTTGGTTGCAAAACTCTGCACCTGTTGCACACCCGGCTCTTTGCGTAGACGCAATTCAATCGTGTCATTTTTTTCTATGGGAGTTTCTTCTGCTACCAATGATTTATTGGGTTCGTATTTCTGAACACGAACATGCCCCCAAAAACTAAAAACCTTTTCTGAAACCGTTTGCTGAAAGCCGTTTACAAATGCCAGTGTAATGATCATGGCCATTACACTTAATGCCGTGGCAGCTACAGACAACCGGATGATGAATCTGGAGAATGATTTTTGCCTGTTAAAGGCAATACGTTTGGCAATATAAAAGGCCAGATTCAAACGGCACGATTTTGGTTCAATCAAAACTACATTGTGACAGCCAATGCAGCAAAAGCATTTGTCATAGCACGGAATGTTGTAAGTTTAAATCAGATTTAGAGCCATGCGTATACCCTTATTTTTTCTGATTGTGTTAACTTTTGTACAAACCGTTTCTGCACAAAGGCTGCCGGATCATATCTATAATCCGGATATCCGGACCCCCAAACTCTTTCAGCAGAATAACCAGCAAAGCCTTCCACTAATCTCGCTTAACTCAAGTGATCAGCTGGAACTACATTTTGATGATCTCTGCGGTTATGCAAAAAATTATTATTACACATTTGTTCTTTGCAATGCAGACTGGACACCGGCCAATGATGTAAATGTGTTTGATTATATTAAAGGATTTACACTGAACCGGTTAAGCCAGTATCGTATGTCTACCATTGCCGGAACTAAGTATGTACATTACCAGGCACTGCTGCCCGAAAGAAATTGCATCCCCGCAAAAAGCGGAAATTACCTGCTTAAAGTTTTTCTGGATTCTGATACTTCCAAACTGGCTTTTACCAAACGTATGTTAGTGGTAGATAGCAAAGCAGCTGTGGGAGGCGTGGTGCAACAGCCTTATGATAATGAGATCTTGCGCACCCATCAAAAAGTGCAGGTAGTGGTAAATACACAACAGTTGAATGTGCTTAGCCCACAACAAACCAAACTGGTGATCATGCAGAATAACCGTTGGGAAGATGCGGTTAAAAATATTCAGCCAACATTTATCCGCGGTACATCTATGGAATACAATGCGGAACAGGATTGCATTTTTCAGGCAGGGAAAGAATATCGCTGGGCTGATTTGATGAGTTTCCGGTTTTTAACAGACAGGATGGATAGGGTAGATAAGATGACTCAACCCAATGATGTGTATGTAAAAACAGATGTTGAAAGAAATAATCTCCGCTACATTTTTTTCAGAGACAGAAATGGTTGGGATGAGATAGCTACATCAGAATCTGTAAACCCCTGGTGGCAATCGGATTATGCAAATGTGCATTTCACTTTTGCTCCTGCCAATAACCAGCCCTTTGCCGGCAAATCTGTTTACCTGTTGGGAGAAGTAACCGGCAACCAGATAGGGGATACCTCCAGAATGGAATATGATGCCGCGAGAGGAGTTTATACCAAAACACTATTACTAAAACAAGGATATTACAGTTATACTTACGCCACCAAAGACAATAAGAATCCCAATGCCAAAACCGATGTATCCTTAACAGATGGTAATTATTGGGAAACTGAAAATGAATACACCATATTATTCTATTACCGCTCTTTCAGCAGCCGGCATGATGAATTGGTGGGGATTACAACGATCAATTCGAGAAGGGCAGCGGGGTTTTGAACCTGAGGCGTGAGACGTCAGTCGTGAGTGATTTGTTGTGAATGGTGAATTGTCAATGGTGAATGATATCGTTTACTCAATACTACAATTCTCCATTCACTACTCATTACTCATTACTCACGACTTACGTCTCACGGCCGAAGCCTCTCAAAAAAAATTGCCAAATTAACCTACCAACCCTTACTTTTGCCGCGGCAGGTCTTACACGACCAGCTCCTGCTGAACCTCCCCAGGGTAGGAATACAGCAAGGATAGGCGGTTGTAGCGGTGCGATGTGAGTAGCCTGCCACTTTTTTTTTCCTTCAGCCCCCTGAAAGAAGAGCTGAAAACAAGACCAAGAAATAGGGTATGAAATTTTTTATCGACACGGGCAATCTCGCCCAAATCAAAGAAGCCAACGATTTAGGAATTCTGGATGGTGTTACCACCAATCCCTCTTTAATGGCCAAAGAAGGTATTAAAGGAGAAGAAGCCATTGCAGCACATTACAAAGCGATCTGTGAATTGGTGGATGGCGATATCAGTGCAGAAGTTTTATCTACCGATTTCGACTCTATGGTTGCCGAAGGAAAAAAACTCGCTGCCATACATCCGAATATCGTAGTAAAAATACCCATGATCAAAGATGGTGTGAAAGCGATCAAGTGGTTTACAGATAATGGAATCAGAACGAATTGTACTTTGATATTTTCTGCAGGACAAGCTATTCTGGCTGCAAAAGCCGGTGCATCATACGTATCGCCATTTATTGGCCGAATTGATGACAGCGGTTGGGATGGTATGGAACTGATTGGTCAGCTGAGACATATTTTTGATGTACAGAATTACAAAACAGAGATCCTTGCTGCATCAATACGTAATGCTTTACACATCATCAAAGCAGCAGAATTAGGTGCTGATGTTTGTACCTGCCCTTTGCCTTCTATTTTAGGATTGTTGAAGCATCCTTTAACCGATATTGGGTTAGCGCAGTTTCTGGAAGACGCTAAGAAAATGTAATAAGTTGTAAGTAATAAGTTATAAGTAATGCCCTGCAATTTGCGGGGCATTTTTTTTTGAAACATGTCGTTACCTGGATTAGGTAAAAGTTCACAGGGTATTTATTCTAATGCCCTATTTCTTAGACTATGTAACTATGTGGTTCAAAAAAATCACAAATAAGAAGAAGTGTGTTTTCAACACAGAGGTAAGATGTCAGAAAGTTGCATAGAGGAGATTTTAGAGAAATACTATACAACTCTTTTCAGGGCTTCTCTTTTACTAAGTGGGGAGAGGATATGTTGTTTTACAAATTCTTTCACCCATTCTGGATCTGTTTTGAAATATTCCCGTAAGGCCCAGCCAATGGCTTTGCGGATAAAAAAATCTTTGGAACCGGCGCAATGCAGAATATATTTTGAAAGCAGTTCGGTATTGGTTTCTTTTTTGTAAGATTTTTGAAACATTATACTGCTTCTTTGTAACCAAATATTTTCTGATGTATTCCATTTTGAAGTTACAGGAATGATTTGTTCAGGAAATAATTTGAAATAAGACCCTAACCATTCACTGGCAATATGATCTACACTATCCCACCAGCTTTTATTGATCAGACAATGTTCCATCATTTTTACAGACGATTTTTTCCATAACTTTTTATGGTAACCAAATAATTCAACTCCAAAATATTGGAACTCCCTTTGTGGCAATTGAAAACATTCTTTCACAATCATTTCCAGTTCTTCCAAATCTTTTAAAGGGTATTGACGAAAACATTCTTTACTTAGTTTTCTTCTTTCCGGGGTTTTCAGTCCATAAAAATCAAACTGGTTAAGCATATACCCTTTCATCCACTTTGCTTTTTCAGCATCGGCTTCCTGTTTAAATTTCTTTGCTATAGGAATGAGGTAGGAATGCATATTGTTGAAAAAGCTGATAAAATTATAGATCGGTCACCTTTTTTTCTGCACTGCTTTTAAAACAGGCTTCAATAATCTGCATCACATGAATACCATCTTCTGCGCTTACGTGCACCGGTTGATGATTTCTGATTGATTGAAAAATGCCATCATAATAATCATAATAATTTCCCTGAAGTGTTGGGATTTTTTCTCTGATCACCCTTCCATTTTTTTCTGTATGTAATAGCCCCTGTTCAGATTCGGGTTCTGTTCCCCAGTCTGTTAGATTTGGTTTTTCATTTGCCAATAACTTTACTTCCTGCACATCGCCACGACTTTTCAGAAAAGAACCTTTTCTTCCATGAACAACATAAGATGGAAAAGCCTCCCTTACCTGATAACCCGCTTTCAATCGTACACGCATGGCGGGATAATACAGTAGGATCTCAAAATAATCATCCACTTTCGAACCCGGCCTGGTGATACGGATATCTGCAAAAACTGATTGTGGCATGCCATATAAATGCAAAGCCTGATCAATCAGGTGCGGACTCAGGTCATTCAATATCCCTGCACCCGGAGCCGGGGTTTCTTTGTGTGCTTTTGGGCTCAGTTCATCCTTAAACCTGTCAAAATGTATTTCTGTTTCCATGATCACTCCAAGGAGTTCTTCGTGAATCACTTTCTTTACAGTTTTAAAATCACTGTCCCAACGCCTGTTTTGAAAAACAGAGAGCATCATTTTTTTTTCTTCTGCCAGTTTTTTTAAAATAAAAGCTTCTTCAACCGTAGTAGTAAATGCTTTTTCAACAATCGCATGTTTACCGGCTTCCAGTACTTTTTTAGCAAAATCAAAATGAGTAGCCGTAGGTGTATTTACAACAACCAGTTCAATAGAATCATCAGCCAGGATTTCGTCTATTGAACGATAGATCCTGATATTGGGATAAAGTGCTAATGATTCTGACTTGGTTCTTTCCCAAACACCGCAAAGTTCAAAACCAGGATGCAGGTGTATAAAAGGAGCATGAAAAACCCTTCCCGACATACCAAAAGATAGGATTGCTGTTTTAATGGGGGCCATAATGATTTGCGGATTAACGGATTATGAATTAACGGATTCGAGAATTGGATAAAATTAGAAAACCTCTTTCATATAGCAGCAGTTTTGCGTATGATTTATGAATTGTACACAATGAATGGAATAGTGGGATCAACTATTGCAAATACCAATACCAGTGACTATTTTGTTGAGTCATATTTATTTACCCTCAAAAACGATTGCTATGAACACTCAAAAATTTCTTGTCTCCGGTATTGTCGGAGGAATTATTTCTTTTTTTGGTGGTTATTTGGTGTATGGGTTAGTGATGATGGATTTTTTTGCGAAAAATGCCGGAACGGCTACCAATGTGATGAAAGCACCTGCTGACATGATCTGGTGGTCAATGATTGCAGGCTCAATTTGTTTTGGACTTTTGATGTCTTACATTTTCAACAAATGGGCGAATATTAATTCTCTGGGGGCCGGTGCTTCAGCGGGATTTGTAATCAGTTTAATCATGACTGCTGGGTTCGATCTGATGATGTATGGGAATACCAATATTTCTAATCTAACCGGAACATTTGCTGATATTATTTGCGGAGGTGTAATGGGCGCCTTAACCGGTGCTGCTGTAGGGATGATGAATGGGATGGGAAAGAAAGCTGCATAACAGAAGAAATGAAAAATTAAAAGAGCGGCATTTGCCGCTCTTTTAGGTATATCAGCATATACCGGATATTTTTCAGGATAGATTGGATGCTTTTATAATCTGTTATACTATGTTTCTTTGTCCTTGGTACTGCCTACAAGACTGATACCCGCCATAAAAAAAATGCCGCCAAGAACCGCCGAAATGATGATCATCTTGATATTTCTTGTATTGCTGTCGCCATTCATAAATGCAGCTCCTGCATAAATAAGTCCGATAATACCCAGGAGGGAAAGGATGATTCCCAATATTCTTTTTTCCATTTGGTCTTTTTAAATTTTGTAACGCAGAATATACTTATGCATAGTTATCCTTCTTTGCATTGTCCGTTGTTACAGGATCAAATAAAAAACTTACAGGATTCTCACTTCCTCAAAAAAACTGCGCCCTTGCCTTTGCGAGAATATTTTTTGCACGCAAAGGTGTAAGGGCGCAGTTTGAGTATTTTATCTATTGGCTTCACTAATCCAGTGAAACTGCCTTTCGGCCAATTGAAAATGACGGTTACTTTTTTTCAGTAAAACAGATAAAGAATCATTCTTCCTGCTACCCCAGAGTTTTATGGAGTTACTGTCGGGGAAACTATAATGCAGGGTAAAAATGGTATTGGTTGATTTTTTAAACAGGACGGTTTGTTTTGCAGTATCAGGAACAAAATTGAAATACCCTCTTCTGTATCGTTGTCTGAAAGAAGTATCGGTTGATCCCACACTGCCACCGCCGTCTTTTTCAAAGATCATATCTGTCCAGCGGAGAGTATCGCTTACAAGCGCAGGTATTGTGTCTTTGTTAACAGCAAATACAGTTACATCATAAACACCCGGCTTAATAGGTCCGTTGTTGCCGGGTTTACTCATCGACAGATAAAAATCTTTGGTAGTAAAAAATGGCATGATGGCATATAAGCCAATAAAAATAACTTTCACCACAATACCTGTAATTCGCATCCATCTTTTTGGAAAACGGAACTGGTTAATTGTATTACCCGGAACAGCTTTATTAAATACAAAGAAATTGATCAGTCGTTTACAATCATTTATCAACAAATACAGGCAGTAAATCACGAGGTGCATTGAAAACTGCTTTACAGGAATATCATAGCAGAGATTTAAAACCATCACATTGGTAAACACGGCCAATCCAACAAATAATCCCAGCGTAATGGTTCGCCTGTTCAGTAATAAGATACCTGCTAATACTTCCATGGCACCGGAAAATATCTGATAAGGATTAGAATACCCTATAAACATCCAGGAGAAACGCATGGGTAAAAAATCTCCCAATGGGGTTGCCAACTGGCTTTGGTTGGGAAAAGGCATTTGTAGCGTGTACAACTTATCAATTCCATAAGCAAAACACATGATAATTACATAATACCTTACCAGCGTGCGTAACCAGTAACCGGCCATCTGATAATGGGTTCTTTTCCTGTCTAATACCCCCCATATCATTGAACTGATCAGGGCAATGGTAAGATTGCCATACATCTCTTTCCAACTTTGAGAACTATCACCACTGCCGTTATTTACAATGGTAGTTTCTTTAAAATGAAACCACCATTTATTAAACACATCGATTACCCAACCCAGTGCCATATGTACATAATCTGTAACATAGCTGATTTGATAAATGATACTATTCAGCCATGTCCAGGGTGATATCATCAAAAGAAAATAGATGCAAAAAAAACGAAAAGTTATTTTTTGCCAAATTGGCCAGGGGCTTACCGGCATTGGTTCATTTGCTGTCATGTGCGTATGAGTTGAGGCTTAAATATAATTAATAGTTAATGTATTTTAAGGCGACTTTAAGGATATTTTTATTGACGAATTTGAAATAGTCATATCTTACCGACATGCACGTTAAGAAAGACTTTATACATTCGGCCCAATCTGAGCCTCACAGGATACGGACAAAAGAGATCCTGAAAGAATGTCCGGATATGCGTAAACTGATCGGTAAGAACCCCTATACGATATTACCGATTATTGGATTGGTAACATTGCAATTGGTGTTGGGAATAGTGTTAAAAGACCAACCCTGGTGGATGGTAATTGCCATTGCTTATCTCATTGGTGCATTTGCAGACCATGCATTGTTTGTGTTGATACATGAGTGCGCACACAAACTGATTTTTAAAAATCCTGTGGCCAATAAGCTTGCGGGTATTTTGGCCAATGTGCCATTGATCTTTCCAAGTTCTGCTTCTTTTGAAACCTATCATATCAAACATCATTCTTTTCAGGGAGTTCATGAGTTGGATGGTGATCTTCCCAATTACTGGGAAGCAAAACTGATCGATAATTATTTTGTAGGTAAAGTGATCTGGCTTTTGTTTTATCCTTTTTTTCAACTATTTCGTTTTTCGAGATTAAAAGAGATCAGCCCGTTTAATAAATGGGTTGGGTTGAACTGGTTGGTACAAATATTTTGCATTGCAGTAATCAGTTATTTTTTTGGATTTAAAGCCATCGCATTTTTGATCCTTAGTTTTTTCTTTTCTGTTGGACTACATCCTTTGGGTGCACGATGGATTCAGGAACATTATTTAACCAAAGGCGAACAGGAAACCTATAGTTATTACGGGCCACTAAATACGGTTGCCTTTAATGTAGGTTATCATAACGAACACCATGATTTTCCATCGGTACCATGGAATAAATTACCACAGATAAGAAAAGATGCTCCGGCTTATTATAATACCTTGTCTTATCACACTTCATGGACCAAACTTTTTTTCCGCTTTCTTTTTGATAAGGAAATTTCACTTTATTCACGCATCGTAAGATCTAACAGGGGCAAGGTTTTGCTGGTAGATGAATCGAAGCCTGATGTTGATATTACAGTGGTTAAATAGTACTATTCATTACTATACATTAACATTGTTTTTACAGTTTTATTTGCTCAGTAACTTACTTAGCCGTAATTTCGCGGCTGAAACTGAGCGACGATATATAACAGTCTCATGGGTGGTGATGTAATCCTTACGTATTCTTCTAACGATTGAATTGGTTTTTTACTCCCTGTTTTCCGCTCAGTAATTATTAATATTAAAAAGTAGAAATATTATGAAGAGTAATGTTATGCCTTCTATTGTGCAAATAGAAGCAAATGAATTAAGACAACTGGTAACCGAAGTAAGAGAAACCGTAGCAACCGGTATTGTACAGGTAAAACGCGCAAAAACAAATACAACAAGTTTTGGTATTGTGGATCTGTGGAATATCCGCCGCGGTGCAAAAAGTGCAAGCAACTCACGCCGCTGGTAAGGCTAAAAATTTTTCCTGAAAAACCATTTACAAAACCTCTGTGTGTAACAGAGGTTTTTTTGAACAGATGAATATCGAACAAGGAACAGATGAATGAGTAAGTTTTTTTTAATAAATGAATATTGAACAAAGAACAGACGAATGATGGACCAGTTCCTTGCAGGGATGGTTTAATTAATCATTCATCTGTTCCTTATTCATCTGTTCGATATTCCTAGATTTCTTTTCGCAATATCACCATCCCTCTAAATTCTTCTTTCATTTGCGGAAAGGGCAGTGTTAATGTGCCACAAATGGCATATCCCAATTTTTGATAGAAAGCAATGGCATCTGCACTGGAATCCATTGCTTTGAGAAAGAGAGTATTTTTGTTGTGCAGTTTTGCAATATCCTCGCTAAATAACATCAGGTTCTTACCAATGCCTTTTCCTGCAATGGATTTGTGGAGATAGATGCGTTCTATTTCAAGGCAGTTTTTATCTTCAAATCCTTCCAATACTGCATTGATCCTGATCTTCAGGTAGCCAGTGGGTTGTTGATCATTGTTGTAAACGATATAATGCAGGTTGTTTGGATCAGCCAGTTCCTTTTCCAGTTTTGAAGCGGTATAAGCATATTCATACATATACCAGTCTGCACCGCCCGGATTCCAGAGATGCAGGTAATACTCGCGGTAGATGGATCTTGCCAATTCCACCAATACAGCTGAGTGTGCGGTATTTATTGCTATGATCTTCACAAATCAAAATTAAAAGGTTTGGCCGGTTTCAGCATATTGAAAATAAAGAACGGATTAAGGAACACCTGAATGACAAGATGCTTGTTTACCGATTATATCCCTATCTTCCCCTAATCCATCAACAAAAATTTCCTGCTTGGCTGAAAAAAAATGATTTTAAGGAATCAAACATTATTAACCAACCGAACCAACCTTGTTATGAAAAAAATTTCCATTATTGCTACTGTTCTGGTAGCCATGATCGTGTTTTCTTATTGTAGTTCTTCTAAAAAAGCGGCTGCACCAAAAGTAATTCCTAAAATGACTTACCAGGCAAACATTTCGCCAATCATTCAGGCAAATTGTGCGCCTTGTCATGTACCTGACAAAGGGGGTAATAAAAAACCGCTTGATACCTATGCTTCATTTGTTGCACAATATGATGAAGCAGTACGTCGTATTCAATTGAATCCTACAGACAGAGGATTCATGCCAAACCGCAAACCAAAATTATCCGACAGTACCATTGCTGTTTTCAAACAATGGAAAACAGATGGTATGTTAGAAAAATAATTAGCTGATCTGTTTGTTTCGTAAAACTGATTGCTGCTATTGAAAGGAACTACTCATATTCCTTATCGATGGCAGCAATTATTTTTTTAGACAGGTTAATCACAAGGTCATATCTGTAAAGTATTTCTTCGGATGAAGCCAATGTGCTACAAACATTTTGAGCTTTGTCGTAAGTTAAAATAACAGGGAGGTTACTGGTTCCGTCGGGGTTTCTTTTTATGTTTTCATAAAAGAACATCATCAGAAGTTCTTTTCTTTTTGTGTAAGAATTGGTAGATGCCAGCAAACTTGGTATGTTTTCCTGGTAAAGGTCCAATATATCATTTTGCAGTACCGTATTTTCAATGGTACTGATCTTTCCGCTTGATTTAAAGCCCTGGTAACGGCCATCATTAGGCAATAATCCGGTTGTATTGAAAAGATATTGATAATATCTGCGGATACTGTCGTTGTTAACCGGTATTCCTTGTTTTTGGTGGATAAAAAAACGGAAAGTAGTCTGTGACGAATCAAAAGATTTCTTGTCAAGCTGCATTTCCTTGATATCATTTTGAAGATCTGTTTTCAATCCGGTTAAAAACTCTTTCACCTGTTTTTGTTCATTGCTGTGTTCTCTTTTTTTTTCCAGAAATGCCGCAAGCGAAACGGCAAAAACAATGATTAATATTTCTATACCGATCTCTTTGGTTTTTTTCCAAAAAGGCAAAGAAGCGTTTTTCCAGATCTTATATGCTTTCATGCTATGCCCGGTTATTTCATGTTCCATAATGGAATTTATTTTTTGTTGACCAGATTTGAAAACGTGTAGTTGTAAACAGGTTCAAATATAATAAGGAAATAAATTCTTTTTCTGAAGAAGAAAAGATCAAAATAAGTTTATTGATTTTTCAAAACAGCCTTTATTTTTTCTTTGGCTTCCGGGGATAATGTAGCATGTAAATGTTCATGCAGGTGTTTTGCATTTCTGCCGATAAATCCGCTCTGCATCTCAAATTTTCTGCATAAGCTGCACATGGCAAGATGGGCACGTAATTGCCATCTCTCAATCCAGGAAAGTTTCTTCTCTTCTTTTTTAGAAACCAGATACGTTGCTTTTTTACAGCTGATCATATATTATTTTAAATTGATCCAGTTTTTTTCTAAACAAGTTCGTAATTGAAGTTTGGCCCTGTGTATCAACACCCAGTAATTAGACGATGTGATACCCAAAGCCTTACAGATCTCAGCCGCATCAAGGTCTTCCATGTATTTCATAGAGAAAACGGCCTGTTGTATTTCCTGCAGCTTTTTTTTACATCCATTCAGGATCTTGTAAAACTCTTTATTATCCATTTTACTGGCATAATCCATAGCCCAATCAGTCGGTTTATCTTCTACGGTCCAGTGTTCCTCGCTATCAAAAAACTGATCAGTAGCTGATGTTTCAGCCATTGGTTGTACAATATCCCTGGCCTTCTTTCTGTAGTGGTCAATAATCTTGTTTTTGCAGATAGTAAACAGCCAGCTTTTTTCAGAAGCTTCTCCTTTATAGGAATCCCGGGCTTTCCAGGCACTGAGAAAAGTTTCCTGTACAAGATCTTCTGCAATTCCGGTATCATTGATACGTGCCAGTGTGTAACTATACAATGCATCTCCATACGCATTGATCCATTGATCGGGCTTGAGTTTGTTTTCCGGCATTTAAATGATTAGGCATTGAAAATACAAAATAATAAAATATAACACTGATGGGAAGTTTTAGAACTGTTTGATCAGATATGTGAATAATGTAAATCAATACCATCAATGTGTAACAGTACAGGAGAGGATAGGGATGATATTTGTAAGGTAGTTGAGATGGTTGTTAATAAAACTTCAAATCGTTTTTTCATATAGCAGTTAGTTTTGGTACAACCCCTGTTTTTACAGGGGTTATTTTTTGTGGCATATTTCAAGCTTAGCAGGAATATTGGCTTAATTTTGCCCGATGGATGTATTTACTACCCCAAGCCGCATTATCATTACCTGTCATAAATGGTTATCACCTGCTTTACAGGCCGAAGTGAAGGAATTGGGATTTTCTGTCGTTCGTTCTTTTCAAACCGGTGTAGAATTGTCAGGTACAGTGGAGGATTGTATTCGTCTAAACCTGAATCTCCGGTGTGCCAGTCAGGTTATGTATTCGTTAAAAGCCTTTACCTGTAATGATCCTGATGAGTTATACAATAACCTGTTAACGCTTCCGTGGGAAAATTTTATTGCAGCGGATGGCTATTTCTCGGTTACCAGTAATGTGTTTCATACCACTATACAAACCAATTTATTTGCCAATCTGAGGGTAAAGGATGCGATTGTAGACAGGATGCGAAATAAAACCGGAAAACGTCCATCCACCGGTTCAACATTATCAGGAGCAGTTGTGTATTTGTTTTGGAAGCATGAGGAAGCTGAAATATTTTTAGACACTTCTGGTGAAACGCTTGCCAAACACGGCTATCGGAAATTACCCGGTAAAGCACCAATGCTGGAGGCTTTGGCTGCCGCTACCATTTTATCTACCAAATGGGATCATCAATCACCATTCATCAATCCTATGTGTGGTTCGGGAACACTGGCTATTGAAGCAGCATTGATTGCAACCAACAGAAGGCCCGGTTTATTAAGGTCGAATTATGCATTTATGCATCTCATAGGATATAATGAGGAGGTTTATCTGAAAGAAAGGGCAAAACTTACTGAACAGATCAAGGAGAGAGAAGGATTACAGATCATTGCATCAGATAGAAGTGATCTTGCCATCAGTACCACTAAAACCAATGCCGCTGCTGCAGGAGTAGAAAATCTGATCCAATTTGCCACCTGCGATTTTGAAAAGACCGAAGTGCCTGAAAAGGCAGGAGCTGTGATCATGTTCAACCCCGAATATGGGGAACGTTTGGGCGATGAGATCGAATTAAATGCCACTTATGCCCGTATGGGTGACTTCCTGAAGAACCAATGTAAAGGATATACTGGCTATGTGTTTACGGGTAACCTTGATCTTGCAAAAAAAATCCGCCTGAAACCCAGCAGGCGAATCGAATTCTTTAATGCCACCATTGATTGTAGATTATTAGAATATGAATTGTATGCAGGTACAAAAAGAGAAGATAAGCTTTCAGAAAAGCAAGATGTTTAAAGTGAACACTGGTTAGTTTTTAATTTGCTTTATGTCCCGGCAGGAACAAAAGCTTTATACCATCCCAAAAAATCCTGCCACTAAAATTATCTTATACCTGAATTGCGTTATTTTGGTGCCGTAAATTTTAATCAATCTCTACGATGCAGCCATCCAGCAATTCCACCAAGTTTGCTTTTGTCATGATCACCTCACTTTTTTTTATGTGGGGCTTTGTTCATAACCTCGATCCCATCCTGATCCCGCATTTAAAAAAATCATTCAGTCTTTCTACACTTCAGTCTTCTTTGGTAGATTCGGCAGTATTCATCGCTTATTTTTTAATGGCATTACCTGCTGGTTTTATCATGAAAAAATATGGTTATAAAGCGGGGATTATTACCGGTCTTGCCCTGTTTGCCATCGGTTCATTCATGTTCATACCGGCTGCCAATACACAACAGTATTTTTTCTTTTTAGGAGCTCTATTCATCATTGCTTGCGGGTTAACCATATTAGAAACAGCCGCTAATCCCTACGCCTCTTTATTAGGAGATCCGTCTACTGCTACTCAACGGTTAAATTTTGCACAGTCTTTTAATGGACTTGCTGCAACACTTGCTCCTATCATAGGGGCACGAATGATTCTTACACAAGGTAATTCTGATGAAGCCCTGAATGCAATGGATGCTGCAACACGACAGGTTGCTTTGGCTTCAGAAGCGGCTTCTGTTAAAACACCTTATTTTGTTCTGGGTTGCGTGATTGTTTTGATCGCTGCTATTTTTGCTTTCATCAAATTACCCGAGATCAAAGAAGAGGGGGAGACCGCTCCGGGTAAAAGTATCATGCATACCCTTCGTCATAAACATTTATTAGGTGCTGTTTTTGCCCAGTTTTTTTACGTGGGTGCGCAGGTTTGCGTGTTTAGTTTTTTCATTTTGTTCGCTGTTAAATCTGCCGGTATCGATAAGATCAAAGCAGCAGATTATCTGGGCTGGGGTTGTGGTATGGCATTTATGATCGGCCGCTTTGTGGGCACATTTGTGATGCGGTATATCGCTCCGCCCAAACTCCTTGCTTTCTATTCATTTATGAATGTGGTATTATGTGTTGTGGCCATCACAGCACATGGAATGATCCCTGTGTATGCAGTAATCGGTATTGCATTTTTTATGTCTATCATGTTCCCAACTATTTTCTCATTAGGTATCAAAGACCTCGGCTCTGATACAGAACTGGGCAGCAGCCTGATCATTATGTCGATTGTTGGTGGTGCATTATTGCCGCCGATTCTCGGTATTATCAGCGATAGAACACAGAACATCCAAATGGGCTATATCGTTCCATTGGTATGCTTTGCTTTTGTTGGATGGTTTGGTTGGAAAGGACATGTTGTGAGAGAGTAATTAAAAATTAAGAATTAGGAATTAATAATTAGTAATTGAGTGAATAGAAAAGAATATTTACTACTCACGACTGACGATTCACGACTCACGAAATAACAAACTATGTCAAAAAGATATTGTTTAGCCCTCGATCTGATTGATGATGCCGCTTTAATTGGTGTGTATGAAGAATGGCATAAGAGTATATGGCCAGAAATACATGACAGTATTACTTCTTCAGGTATTGAACAGATGGAGATCTATCGTGTGAGTAATCGTTTGTTTATGATCATGGATGTGAATGAGTCATTTAGTTTTGAGGCAAAATCAAAAGCCGATGCCGCCAATGAAAAAGTGCAGGAATGGGAAACCCTGATGTGGAATTTTCAACAGGCATTGCCTTTTGCCAAACCGGGTGAGAAATGGATATTGATGGATAAAATATTTTCATTGAAATAATAAAATCATACCATGTTTAGTTTGATTAATAAAGTGGCAGTAGTAACAGGTGGAGGAAGCGGAATTGGAAAAGCAGTAGCTGTTGTATTTGCCAAACAAGGTGCAGAAGTTCATATACTTGATTTGAATAACACAGCTGCACAGGAAACCTTATCAGAAATCACAGATGCAGGCGGAAAAGGTTCGGTGCATATTTGTAATATCAGTAACCAGCAACTGGTGAATGAAGTATTTACAAAAATCGGTTCTTTTGAAATATTGGTAAACTGTGCAGGTATTGCACATGTGGGTAAAGCAGATACAACTGCAGAAGCTGATTTTGAAAAAGTATTTCAGGTAAATGTAAAAGGGGCTTACAATTGTTTGCATGAAGCCATTCCTGTTTTTAAACAAAGGGGAGGGGGTGTTATTTTGAATGTTGCATCTATTGCAGCATTGGTAGGCATCAGCGATCGTTTTGCATATAGTATGAGTAAGGGTGCTGTGTATGCCATGACATTAAGTGTGGCCAAAGATTACCTGCACGAAAATATCCGTTGCAATTCCATTTCACCGGCAAGGGTACATACTCCTTTTGTAGATGGATTTATTGCAAAAAATTATCCGGGACGAGAAACAGAAATGTTTGAAAAACTGTCTAAATCGCAACCGATAGGCAGAATGGGAAATGTTGAGGAAGTGGCAGCACTGGCTTTATATCTTTGCAGTGATGAGGCAGGATTCATTACCGGGAATGATTATCCGATTGATGGTGGTTTTGTTAAACTGAACAGTTAATACAAATGAATATGCGAAAAATAAATCTCTTACTTATTTCTGTTTTATTGGGTTCCATACTATCGGCTCAAACGTATACACCCACAGCAGAAAATCTTACTGCCCGAAAGGAGTTTCAGGATATGAAATTTGGCATGTTCATTCATTGGGGTGCCTCCAGTGTTTTAGGAGCCGGAGAGTGGGTAATGAACCAGCGCAATATTCGTGTGAATGAGTATACCAACCTGATGCGTGTTTTTAATCCCATCGACTTTGATGCAAAAAAATGGGTAGCCACTGCAAAAAGTGCAGGTATGCAATACATTACTTTTATTACACGTCACCATGATGGCTTCAGCAATTTTGATACTAAGCAATCCGATTGGAAGATCACCAATACACTTTATGGTAAAGACGCATTGAAACAACTGGCAGATGAATGCCATAAACAAGGCATCAAATTATTCTGCTATTATTCATTGCTCGATTGGTACCGTGATGATTACCAATACGAAACAGGTAAAACAGGAAAGGGCACGGGAAGAACAAAAAAAAGTAACTGGAACAGTTATATCGCCTTCATGAAAGCACAGTTAACAGAATTGCTGACCAATTACGGAGAGATCTCAGGGATCTGGTTCGATGGCCATTGGGATCAGCTGGATAATGACCATGATAAATCCCTTCAATCAAAAGTGAATTGGCATTATGATGAGATATATCCGCTTATTCATAAACTGCAGCCAAAATGTTTGATCTCAAATAATCACCATTTATCACCTATACCGGGAGAAGATTTTCAGGCATTTGAAAAAGACCTTCCGGGTAATAATACCACAGGATTTGGTGGCGCAAGTGTTTCGCAGCTACCCTTGGAGACTTGTGAGACAATGAATGATGCATGGGGGTATAATATGACCGACAGAAAATTCAAAACCGTTCCTGCATTGATTCATTATATGGTGAATGCTGCAGGACGTAATGCGAATTTCTTACTCAATGTTGGCCCAATGCCCAATGGTGTTATTCAAACTGAATTTACCGACACATTAGCTGCGGTTGGTAAATGGACAACACAATATGGAAACAGTATTTATGGAACCCGTGGTAATATCATTCCTCCACAGGAATGGGGTGTAGTAACTGCAAAAGGGAAAACCGCATTTGTACATATCCTCAATAAAAATAAATTGCAGCAACCTTTTGTATTCATTCCTGCGATGAAAGAAAAAATAACAGGTGCTGTTTTAATGAAGAACAAAACGGAAGTAAAATTCAAACAAATACCGGAAGGCGTATTTATTTATCTGGATGGAATAC
Organism: Chitinophagaceae bacterium; assembly: GCA_947372235.1. Taxonomy (GTDB): domain Bacteria; phylum Bacteroidota; class Bacteroidia; order Chitinophagales; family Chitinophagaceae; genus Sediminibacterium. The sequence continues at coordinate 46,934 of CANBSW010000004.1, forward strand.
TACTTGACAATATAGATACCATCATTCAACTAACCATACAATAATAACAGACTATGAAATTGATCAGATTTGGCGAAGCGGGGAAAGAGAAACCCGGGATACATATGGGTGGCAGGAACTACGATGTATCAGGTTTTATCAAAGATTTTGATGAACAATTTTTTGCCAATGGCGGAATTCCGCACCTTGCCTGGATGATAGCACAACATGAAACTATGTTGCCATTGATTGCGGAAGGAGTAAGACTGGGTTGTCCGGTGGCCAATCCATCCAAGATCCTTTGTATTGGATTGAATTATGCAAAACATGCAAAAGAAACCAATGCTGCCATTCCAAAAGAGCCGATTCTTTTTATGAAATCTACTACGGCTATTACCGGTCCGAACGATCATATCATGATTCCGAAGAATTCTGTAAAAACAGATTGGGAAGTAGAGCTGGCTTTTGTAATTGGCAAAAAAGCCAGTTATGTTTCTGAAGAAGAAGCGATGGATTATGTGGCAGGCTATTGTTTGCATAATGATGTAAGTGAAAGGGAATTTCAATTAGAGCGTGGTGGTACCTGGGATAAAGGCAAGGGCTGTGATACGTTTGCGCCATTGGGTCCATGGATGGTAACCAAAGATGAAATTGCTGATCCACACAATCTCCGCCTTTGGTTAAAAGTAAATGATCAGATGATGCAGGATGGAAATACAGATGACCTGATCTTTAATATACCGCAATTGGTTTCTTATCTGAGTCAGTTCATGACATTGCTTCCCGGCGATATTATTTCTACGGGAACTCCTGCTGGTGTAGGACTTGGCTTTAATCCACCGGTATATTTGAAACCCGGCGATATTGTTGAATTAGGTATTGATGGATTGGGAACTTCTCAACAAAAGGTAATTGCGTATCAACCCGCATAAAATATTTTGATATGAGTATTCCAGTAGCCATCGATTCACACCAGCACTTTTGGCAATACCATCCGGCAGTGCATGAATGGATCAGTGAGGATATGGCAGTGATCAGAAAAAATTTTTTGCCGGAAGATCTTGCTCCGGTTTTACAAGAACAAAATATTGATGGATGCGTAGCCGTTCAGGCAGATCAAACAGAAAATGAAACTGATTTTTTGATCGGTCTCGCAAAAGAAAATTCCTCTATCAAAGGTGTTGTTGGTTGGATTGATCTTCGGGCAGAAAATTTACAGGAACGATTGGCTCATTATCAGCAAATCCCCGTAGTTAAAGGGTTTCGCCATGTTTTGCAGGGAGAAGATCCGGCATTTATGTTACAGCCTTCGTTTTTGAAAGGCATTGCAAAGCTGAAAGATTTTGGGTTTACGTATGATATACTTGTTTTTCCAAAACATTTATCGGCAGCTATGGAACTGGTGAAACAATTTCCTGATCAAGCCTTTGTGATCGATCATATTGCCAAACCTTTTATTAAAGATGGATTGATAGATGCATGGAGATCGGACATGCAAAAGATCGCACAGTTTTCCAATGTTTCCTGCAAAATAAGCGGGATGGTTACGGAAGCCAATTGGAAAACATGGACAAAGGAAGATATCTTCCCTTATATAGAAACCGTTACGGAAGCATTTGGCACCGATCGTTTACTGTATGGCTCAGATTGGCCCGTATGCCTTGTTGCTGCATCGTATGAAGAGATGATCAATCCTGTAAAAGAATATTTTTCAAGATTTTCAAAAACAGAACAGGAAGCTGTTTTTGGAAAAAATGCAATTCGATTTTATCATTTATAATAGTATATACCATGGATCTGCAATTAAAAAATAAAGTCATCATAGTTACCGGCGGTGCTAAAGGAATTGGAGAAGGGATTGTTCGCGTATTAGCCGCTGAAGGTGCTATTCCTGTGATCATAGGAAGGAGCGAAGCCGATAATAATAAGGTCGTAAAAGACATAGAAGCCAATGGTGGAAATGCCTGGCAGGTAGCTGCTGAATTATCTGATCCTGCTGCTTCCGAAAAAGCAGTACAAACTGTGATCGAAAAATTTGGAAGGATTGAAGGAGTTGTAAACAACGCCGGCGTAAATGATGGTGTTGGATTAGAGAAAGGCAATTATGAAAAATTTATGCAAAGCCTGCATAAGAACCTGGTGCATTATTACCTGATTGTTCATCATGCATTACCTGAACTGATTAAGTCGAAAGGTTCTATCGTTAACATCACTTCTAAAACTGCTGAAACCGGTCAGGGTAATACTTCTGCTTATGCAGCAGCCAATGGTGGAAGAAATGCATTAACGCGAGAATGGGCTGTAGAGTTATTGAAATATAATATTCGCGTGAATGCTGTAGTAGTAGCCGAATGCTATACGCCTGCGTATGAAACATGGATACAGACTTTGGCTGAGCCTGAAAAGAAATTAATTGAGATCAATTCTAAAATTCCATTGGGTAATCGTATGACAACCAGCGAAGAAATTGCGAATGCAGTTGCTTTCTTATTGTCTGAAAAATCAAGTCACACCACCGGCCAGATTATTCATGTAGATGGCGGATATGTGCATCTGGACAGAGCATTGGCAAACGCTTAAACGTTGTGTGTTTCTGTGTCTCCTTGTCTCCGGGGTTCAAAATTAATCCACAGAGGTATAGAGGATCACAGAGAAGTAAAATGAAATACAAATGAAAATACTAACCTGTACAACCCCCGGAGAATTTGCTTACGGCGAATCTGCGATACCAAACATTACACCCGGCAATACATTATTACAAATTAAACGGGTAGGCATTTGCGGAACCGATCTGCATGCATTTGAAGGAACTCAACCTTTCTTTTCTTATCCAAGAATTTTAGGGCATGAATTGGCTGCAGATATTGTTGAAACCGATCAGCCGGGATTTGGAAAAGGGGAAGCTGTAACCATCATCCCTTATTTTAATTGTGGTACCTGTATCGCCTGTCGATCCGGCAAAGCTAATTGTTGCACACAGATCAAAGTTTGCGGTGTACATATTGATGGTGCAATGGTTGAATATCTTTCAGTACCCTCTTATTCACTGGTGCATGGTGAAGGATTGAGTTACGATGAACTCGCTTTGGTTGAACCTCTTGCCATTGGTGCGCATGGTGTAAAACGAGCGGATACGCAGCCCGGTGAATATGTTTTAATTGTTGGTGCAGGCCCAATAGGCCTTGGAACGATGGAGTTTGCCAGAATTGCCGGCGCCAAAGTAATTGCCATGGATGTAAACGAAAGCAGACTTGAATTTTGCACCAACAAACTCAAAGTAGATTTTACAATAAATCCATTGAAAGAAAATGCAATGGAAAAATTACAACAGATCACCAATGGCGATATGCCAACAGTTGTAATAGATGCTACCGGAAATTTGAAAGCCATCAATAATGCATTCCAATACCTTGCCCACGGCGGGCGCTATGTTTTGATTGGATTACAGAAAGGCGAGATTGCTTTCAGTCATCCCGAATTTCACAAACGCGAAGCTACATTAATGAGCAGTCGAAATGCAACCCGGCAGGATTTTGAACATGTGGTGGCATCTATGAAAAAAGGCCTGGTAAACCCAACCAATTATATCACACATCGCGTAAATTTTGATGCCGTAAAAGATGAATTTGCAGGCTGGTTAAATCCTGAAAATCATGTGATCAAAGCGATGGTAACAATATAATAGCGTACAAATAAATACGGTGTTCTCCATCCAAGTCAATCAAAACCGCGCCTACGTGCCTTTGTGTGAAAATTTATTCGCACAAAGGCACGGAGGCACGGTTTTTTATTTGCTATATTAGTAGCTGAGTATCTTTCTTATCAACAACTCATCATTCAATTTGCACGGATGAAAAATGTTTTTGTAGTAATTGCTATCATTCTGCCTTCTGTTATCTTTTCTCAAGCACAGCAATGGATCAACCCCGGTGAAGTTTGGCCCGATCAAAATGGAAACCATATTCAGGCACATGGTGGTGGTATCATTAAGATCGGCAAAACTTATTACTGGTATGGAGAGGAGAGAAGACAAGGGCTTGATTCGAACAAACGATATGTGAGCTGTTATGCATCCAAAGACCTGATGAACTGGGATTTTAAAGGAGATGTATTGCAATTAGCTGACCCCGAAAATCTTGGCAGACGCTGGGTTTGCGAGCGACCCAAAGTTTTTTACAATACTAAAACAAAAAAATATGTGATGTACCTGCATCTTGATAACAGCAATTATAAACTGGCAAAAGTTGCGGTATGTGTGAGTGATAAACCTGATGGCAATTACGAATATGTAAAAAGTTTTCGGCCGCTTGAACATGAGAGCCGAGATATAGGGCAGTTCATCGATGATGATGGTCAGGCCTACCTGATCTTTGAAGACCGTCCCTTTGGTTTCCGCGTTGCCAAATTAACAGAGGATTATATGGGTATTGAAAAAGAGATGTGTTTGGTAAATATGAAACTGGAAGGTGGTGCTGTCGTTCATTACAATGGGTTGTATTATGCAATTGGTTCTGCATTAACTGGATGGAATCCCAATCCCAACAAATATGCAACTGCTACCTCATTAGAGGGCCCATGGTCAGCGTTTAAAGACATTGCACCGCCTGAAACAAAGACCTATGGTTCGCAATCAACACTGATGTTGAAAGTGGCAGGCAGGAAAAAAACAACCGTCATTTTCATGGCAGATATCTGGAAGCCCAGAACCCAGTGGGATTCGCGCTACTTATGGATGCCGCTTGAAATCGGTAATGGAAAACTTTGGTTGCAGGAACCGAAACCGTGGAAGATAGATGTGAAAACAGGAGAGGTGAAAGAAAAGGGAACTGATGAATAATGAACAAGGAACAGATGAATGATGAAGTTTTTTAATGCTATTTTTTCATTCATCTGTTCCTTGTTCATCTGTTCAATATTTTACAAGAAGTTGTTAAATTACTGAAGTATGCATCTTACTGCTAAAACCGCAATAGTTACAGGAGCCGGCCAAGGCATTGGTCTGGAAATTTGTAAACAATTACTTGCAGCCGGCGCCAATGTTGTATTGAATGATATTGATGCCCTACTTGCAGAGCAGGCAATCCATAAGATCAGTTCTGATGCAGGAAAATGTATCACGATTTCCGGTGACGCCGGTGATCATACTTTTATTCAGCATATGGTAGATACAGCAATTTCGAAATTCGGTAGTCTTGATATTGTGATCGCCAATGCCGGTATTACTTTATTTGGCGATTTTTTTACTTATACACCGGAAGCGTTTTACAAAGTAATGCAGGTGAATTTGGGCGGAACTTTTTTTCTGGCACAGGCTGCAGCGAAGCAAATGAAACAACAGGGGAGAGGCGGTTCCATTTTATTGATGTCTTCTGTAACGGGTCATCAGGCGCATAAAGACCTTGCTGCCTATGGTATGAGTAAAGCTGCCATAGAAATGCTGGCTAAAAATCTGGTGATCGAATTATCGCCTTATCAAATCAATATAAATTGTGTAGCACCGGGTGCAACTGCTACAGAAAGAACTTTGTCGGATAGCAACTATCAATCTGTCTGGCAAAAAATAACTCCGATGGGCAGACCCGCCACAGTTTTAGATATTGCAAATACGGCATTGTTTCTTGTTTCAGATGAAGCCAAACATATTACCGGACAAACGATCATTGTAGATGGTGGCTGGACAAGCGTAAGCCCTTCACCTTATTAACGTCATTGCTGAGGAACCACCGCGTGTCGCCAAAGCTTTAGCGGTGGTACAAGTAATCTGTGTTTTGCAAAAGGTAATATCAAAAATACAAATACGGTACGCACCTTATAAAAACTTCATCATTCTTCTGTTCCTTGTTCAATATTCATCTGTTCTCTACTCCCCCAATACTCTCACCATAATATTTTTAAAATGCACAATACTATTTGGATCATGCCCTTGTAAAGCAAATGTGCCGCTGGAAATCAGGCGTTGTGCATTTCCTGCAGAGCGTTTTACATTATCGGGTTCTGTATAATCTACCACGGTATTATCATTGATCTTAATGATCACTCTTTTACCTTCTACTTTGATATATTCTGTATACCACTCATAATCCTGTACATATTTTTCTCTCACATCCTGAATGCCATATAAACTCCCGGTTCTACGCCAGTCGGTATGTGAATTGTTTACCTGTACTTCATATCCTTTGGAAGGCCAGCTGCTTTCCTGATAACCCGTATGAAAATATATACCTGAGTTGGCACCGGGGTTTGTCATTACATCTACTTTCAGTTCGAAATTTTTGAAATTATGGTTCTGAATATCTCCGTCATAAAATAAATGTGCGGTCTTCCCATGTACAATGATCATACCGCTGTCTACTGAAAAAGTACCAGCATTTTCTCCAACTTTCCAATGTGCAAGTGATTTTCCATTAAAAAGAGAGATCCATTTATCTGTAGATTTTTTTTGAGCAGATGTGATGATACAGGTGAATAAGACAAATAAGAGAGAAATACTTTTTTTCATAGTGGGTAATTGGCTGAGTGAGAAATGAATGATCAATTTACCATAAATTATTGAATGATTAGGGTAGTAAACATTTCCTGATAAAAGAATTCAACAGAAATGATATCTGATAATCCAGCACGATTTCTTCTCATTATTTAGTTATTATTGCATAGTAATAAAAAATGATATGGGTGAAATAAACATTATTGTTGTTGATTCGGGCTCAGTTTATATTGAAAAGCTAAATAAACGGTTGTATCAGGAAGTAGAATACGCTCATTATTATCACGAAGTAGCTGAATTGGCAAAAGGATTGCAGCGTTCCCTGCATCTCTTCCGGGGAATAAAAAACGAGTCATTTCTTCCAGTTTTATTACGCAGTTATGAAAGCCTGGAAGGCACTAAAATTTATTCGGGAAAAGTATTGTCTATCCGTAAATATTTTATTCATGGCAATTACGGACCTGAGGGAAGGTTAAAAATTGAAGCGGATAATAAACAGTTATATGATATTCCCATTGATGCACTTGCTCAACTGGGAATGTGATCTTCCTTATTTAAAATACGATAACGGAATTGTTTTCCAGAGATCATGTGACAAATGTCCTGTCAGTATTTCATATAGAAGATATATCGGCCAGAATATATAATGCACGATCAGTAAAAGAATGGAATGGTTATAATGCCAGCTGATTAGTAATGAATAAATTCCCAGAAGAGAATACAGGATGCCGGAATTGTTTTTATTCATTGTATAGAATTGTACTTAAAGTTAAACCTATTATGGCGTAAAGAGGGTTTATTTTACGTCAATAACGAAATAAAAATTTTGAAGGCAATACCTCTACTTTCAGCTCTCTTGCAGTATAGAGGTCACCATCTGCCTGAATATCCATTTCTCTTTCTGCCACAATTGAAAATGAAGTTCCCATAGTGTGTATCACAAAAGGTAAATGCATATGTTGCCCTTTTTTTATGACAGGCAAATATTGAAGCCGCTTTACTATGCTCAGTTTTTTACATAGTACCAGATCCAGTTTTCCGTCATCTATTTTTGCATCCGGTGCAATATTGAATCCACCTCCGGCACGTGAAGAATTTACAGCCATTACCAATAAAAAAGGGGCATCCCAATTCTGGTTATCCGCAGCTATTTTAAATCGATGTTCTTTAAAATTGAATATCTTTAAAATCACAGCCAGTAAATAACCAAAGTGTCCGCCTAATAAGCGTATCGCTTTCATTGACCTGACAATTTCTCCATCAAAACCTACCCCAATACAATTGATAAAAAGGGTATCGTTAAATTTCCCTGCATCAATACGTTTTGGTGTTGCATTGATCACCTGTTGAAAATGATGTTCCAGTGTTTGATCACCATATAGTTTCCAGGCAAAATCATTTCCGGTACCCCCTTTAAACAAGGCAATGGGTTTGTTGCATTGCTCGTAATGATTGATAAAATAGTTTACGGTACCATCTCCACCTATCAGCCATATATCAGAGAATGATTCAAGATCCTCAGGCCAGGTACTCGAAAAAATAGTATACGCAATGTTTCGATCTGC
>CANBSW010000005.1 GCA_947372235.1 Chitinophagaceae bacterium
GCAGTAGAATATATCATCTTCTTTTGTAACTTCTGTAAGCGACAGATAGCCATGGGCGACGGAATATCATTCCCCGCCGCTTCAATGCCTGGACGTTAGCTGCACCCGGTGAATATATTTTACTACTTTCAGTAGCACTACAGTTTTATGTATATTAGTTTTTAAAACATACACATTATGAAACAACTTATCTATTCAGTGATTTTAACACTATTCTTTTTCAATGTTGTAGGTCAGCAAAAAGATTCCATCTCTTGCCCCGCGATTAAACTGGATGGCCCTAAGGATAACAGTGTCGCTGAAGGAAAAGAAGCCGGTGTTAGTGTAAAATCCTTTAAAAAGGATTTTATGAAAACACATAGTATTTCCTATGAATGGGTTACCGTTAACGGCTTGATTACAGATGGCAAAAACAAAAGCACCGTTTATATTAATACTAACGGGTTAGCGGGTAAACAAATTAAAGCAGCTGTTATAATCAATGGACTAGACCCAGGTTGTCCGTCGACTGCAACAATGACAATTGATGTAATTCAACCTACGATCATAAGAACAGAACAACGAATAGTTGGCAGGCCAAGAAATCAAAATTTGAATTAATTATTTCAGCAATTATGAATGCAAAATAAAGTACTTCAAATGCAGCAAATATCCTTGTATCAATTCTGGTGAAGGAGCTTTGATAGGAAGTAGAATATATCATCTTCTTTTGTAACTTCATTCAGCGACAAAAAACCATGGCCGATGGAAGATCATTCCCCAACCGCTTAAATGCCTGGACGTTAGCTGTCATTGCAGACAAGCTTGCTACAAAGAACATATATAACTTAAGCGACAAATGGATAATTTTATAATGAAGCAAATGATTAAGAAATATTCGGTTTTGATATGCGTAGTCATTTCTGTGATTTTAATCGTAATAGCAACCTTAGTTTATCCGGGTGGCTCATTGCTTGACAAAAATTCTAGAGGGTTTCATTGGTCAAAAAATTTTATAAGCAACCTGTTCACAGCAAAAGCGATCAATGGTTCGGAGAACCCGTCCAGAATCTGGGCAATCATTGGAATGGCATTCCACTCGGTTGGTTATGGAATCTTTTTTTTCAATATGTCAAAAAAGATTTCTGCCAAACATGCTGCTACTATTTTACAACTGATAGGTGCTGTTAACATACTATTTTGTTTCTTAATTGTAACGCCCCTGCACGACAAAATGGTAACCCTATCGAGTACTTTGTTTTTGCTTGGGTTATTTTACATTACTGTATTTATCCTGAAGACAAAGCTTACTTTACTTAAATTCTCCTGTATTATCTGTTTATTGATTTTTTACTATACCTTATACTTGTATGGCGCAGGCAATTTGGGATTATTGGCCATTATGCAAAAGGTAACTTTCATCTGTTCAATGTTATTGGTTTTAGGACTGGAGTATTTTACCAAACAGGACGACTTTAAACAAATTAAACCAGACGGACGAAAAATGCAAACAACAAACCGCTAACATCGGCTTCAAGCAATTGGGGTTGGACGAATATATCTTTCATCTCCAGTACAAATCCCAGCTTCAGTTTCAGGGCGACCCAACGCGGCTCGTCAGTAGAATATGTCATTAAGCTTTTGTACATTTATTCAGCGGCTGTAGTCAGGCTGGACGGAAGTGCATACCTCAGCTGCTTTAAGCCCTGCTCGTTGGCGGTCATTGTATAGCAACACCCTAAGAATAAAACAAACTAAAAGTAAAATAATAATTAGTCAAATAACGGAATAGACAATGAAACAAATATTTATCAACTTACCAGTGAAAAATGTAGAAGCTTCAATGGACTTTTACACACAATTGGGCTTTGCAGTTAACCCGTTATTTACATTTGATGACCAAAAGTGTATGGTTTGGAGTGACCAAATCTATGTGATGTTACAGGCATACGAAATGTTCGAATCAGGAAATAAAAAAAATCTCCCCAACACTAAAGAAAATACAATCGCAACTTTTACTCTTCCAGTAGAAAACCTTGATAGAGTTAATGAGATTATTGAAAATGGATTAAAGGCAGGAGGAACAGAGCCAACGCCTATGCTTGATGAAGGGTTTATGCAGGTAAGAAATATTGAAGATTTAGACGGTCATCATTGGGGCGTAATATATTTGGACCTTGCTAAATTTAAAGAAATGACAGGGAAAAAATGAACTAAACTTGCAGAGGAGAACAACGAACCGCTAACACCGTTTGCAGCGATTGGGGCACGGAACATTTTTCCCCAACCGCTTCAATGCCTGGACGTTGCCCGCAATTTTCAAATCCAATCCAAATGAAACGAATACTCTTCATCATAATTTTTATTAACTTAATTCTATCAAGCAATGGTCAAAAAACCAAAATTGAATATGGTCTGGAATCTGGATTAAATATATCTACAGCTCACGGTAGTGGTGTTTCTACTGATTATATGAGTTCCTTATCCGGATTGCATGTCGGCAGCCATTTGAAAATTAATAAGTCTGAAAACTGGGGATTAAAATTTCTTCTTTCTTATGACAAAATTGGTTGGACATATAAATCTTTATTGATTGAAAACAATACGAGTACAGGCTTAGTGAATGCTGATATTCTATTTAAATTAGATTATTTGAACATGCCGGTTCTTGCTGAGTATTCTTTTGGCAAAAAAGTAAAAGTAAATTTTGATGGCGGCCCTTTTTTAGGAATCCTACTCAATAATAAAATTGTAACCAACCTAAAGCAACCTATCCCTCCCAGCCAGGAAGCCAGCTCACAAATTTCATCAAATAACAGAAAGACTTTGAATTTTGGATTGTCAGTTGGCTCTGGTGTTCAAATCTCCGTTGCATCAAAATTAAAACTGGACTTTAACTTTAGAAATAATCTTGGTATTACTAACATATATAAATCCGGTTCTGGCACAGGGAGTACAATTAAAACTAATACTTTCTCTATTTTGGTAGGTTTAACTTTTGAGATGTAAAACTGCGAGCAACACCGCATCCTATGTAAAGCGGTTCTTTCGGGGTTTATATGCTATTCGATATACTACACAATTTTATTACACCTGGATTTGGATGATTGGTCTTGCTACATCAGTTCCTGTTCGATTATTAATTCCAATAGGTGCTAGAATATATCATCATCTTTTGTAACTTTATTCAGTCTCGCCCCAGCCGGGATAAGCCATGGGCGACGGAATATCTTTCACCAACCGCTTCAATGCCTGGACGGTTGCCTGCAAGTGTAGTTAGACACCCTAAAAAAATAACAAACAAAAGATTGCTAATTAATAAATGTATCAGATGAGAAATTTAATATTCTTTATGCACACTTCACTTGACGGTTTGATAGCCGGACCCAACGGAGAAATGAACTGGATAAAAGTAGACGAAGATATATTTGACTTTGTTGGTACTATGACAGCTAATGCCGACACCGCACTTTACGGACGGGTTACGTATGACATGATGCAAAGCTATTGGCCAAAAGCGGGGGAACAACCAAATGCATCAAAACACGACAAAGAACATTCGGCCTGGTACAACAAAGTGTCAAAAGTTGTTTTATCAAGAACGATCAGCGAAAAAGGACTTGTCAACACAACAGTTATCAGCGACCAACTTGTAAATAACATAAATAAAATAAAAAACCAGGATGGAAAAAATATATTAATATTTGGAAGTCCTGGTGCATCACAATCCTTATTAAATGAAGGTCTGATTGACGAGTTTTGGCTCTTTGTTAATCCAATTATATTAGGCAAAGGTATGCCACTATTTAAAGATATAATCGGGACTACTAAATTGAAACTTGTAGCATCTAAAACTTTTGCATGTGGCGTAATTGCACTTCATTTTGAAAAATCGAAAATAAATTGACCGTTAATAAAATGCCTGCTGTCAACAAGCTGTTTGCCGCAAGACTGGTAGCAATTATAAAAAAAATCAAAAATGAAAAAAATCATACTGATCCTTTTGTTATTAAATCAGGTTTGTTTCGGACAAGACACACTAAAAATGAAACAACTATATAGTGAAGCTGCAGCTTTTGAAGATAAAGGTGATTTAGTCAATGCAATTAAAACCCAAGTAAGACTATTTAATCTTGACACATCTAACTATGTATCAGCAAATATTATTGCAGGCCTTTACGGAAAAATGGAAAGGTTTGATGAGGAAGTTAAATGGGGGAAAAAATCAACTCAAATTAATCCAACATTTTCAGATGGATATATCAATTTAGGTAATGGTTATTTTGGACTTGGTAATATAGCTGTAGCAGAGAAATGCTTTTTGTATTGTCAAAAGTTAGACGCAACAAATCATTTTGCTTACTACAGTTTAGGGCTCATTGAGGAAGCAAAAAAGAATATAACCGCTGCAATTTCGTATTATGAAAAATCTGTTAAAGTAAATCCCAGATTTATTGATGGCTATTTTAATTTAGCAGCAGCATATGCAAATGCTAAACAATTAAAAAACGCATATCAGAGTATTTCAAAAGTATTAGAATTAAATCCTCAAGACCGGGAAGCAAAAGAAATGCAAAGACAAATTCTTGCAGACTTGAAAAAAGCTCAATAACCGCCAGCAGAAGCTTTTAGCAATTGAGGGGTTGCCCAACATGTCATTTATCACCAACAAATATTTCGTCATCAGTTGCGGCTGAAGGAATCTTAATCGGTATTAGCAGTTATTCTCAATTTTTTGTACATTTATTGACCCCCTGATAAACTGGTATATGCCACAGAGTTGGAGTAATATTCTCCAATTGCCTTAATGCCAGAATCTTAGCGATAATTAGACCACTCAATATCAATACCTAAATACCAACCAATATGAAAACATGTATTCTTACAATGCTGCTGAGCATTTGTTATTTTACAAACCTCAACGCTCAAACATGGGCATTTGATGCAGACTATGCAGAAAGTTGTGACTGCAGTGTTCCATGCCCTTGTCTTTTAGGGCAGGATCCAACAAACAGATCATGCACTGGCAACAGTATTATAATGATTAAAAAGGGGCATTATGATGCCGTTAATGTAGATGGGTTGAAATTGTACGTAACCTTCGAATTAAATAGCTGGTCAAAAGTGTACGTTGATCAATCAGCTACGCAAGCCCAGGTTGATGCTTTAATGAAATTGTTGAAACAACCACGCACTGTTGCCTTTTTATTTAAAGGGAAAATTTTATCTGTAGAAAAAGTACCGGTATCTGTTGGCAAAACCGACTCTACATTGACTTATTCTGTGCCTGGCTCATACACCCAAATTCAATATTTGAAGGGCAAAGATGGAAAACCGGTAAGCTTACAAAACCTGAAAGGCAATTTCGCCAGTAATAATATGCTTTGCAAATCAGTAAAATTAGAGCATACCGGTGATGAAAAAGCATTTAGTTTCTCTAATACGCACGGACTGGTTTCAAATTTTAGTGCATCTGGTGATATTAAGTAGACAGAAAAGACTTAACGCTAGTAAAATACGTGATGTTTATTATTCAGGGAGTTTCTTATAAAGCATGGCATCGGGTTAAAATAAAATCAACTTGTAAGCGAAAAGTATTACTTGTCCCGATAAGCATAGCAATCCTATGTTTTTCATCATTTGCTCATGCTCAAAATTCTAACAGTAAGGTATTTTCAAAAAAAAGAAAGGAACATAAAATTGTCACTTTTCTAAAGTTTTTTCCCGATACCGGTTTAGCAACATTTGTTGCTGATAAACTAAACAAAAAAATTACTGATCCGGTTTCTGTAAAAGAACTGGCAAGCATTCATGGTGATTTTGACATTGGAGTACAACCAATTTCTAATTTAAAAGGAATTGGTTATTTAGTTGGAATTGACTCATTTCATTGTTCTAAAAATGACGTAACCGAAATTCCTGCGGAAATAGGAAAACTTACCAATCTAAAATACCTGGATTTATGTAAAGCTTTTGAACTAAAAAAGATTCCCCGTGAAATAGGCAATTTGAAAAAGCTGCAAATGATCCGTTTAAGTTTGACAAAAGTAGAATCTATTCCGCCAGAAATTGGCAATCTTACAGAATTGAAAACGCTCTGGTTAGGTTCTAATAATATAGCAGAAATTCCTAAAGAGATTGGGAATCTAATAAATCTTGAGGACCTGGATTTATCATCTAACCCTCATTTAACAAGGGTTCCAAATGAAATATGCAATTTGGTTTCCTTAAAATACCTTGAGATAGCTCATTGCAAATTAGTTGCCATACCGGATAAAATTGGCAGGTTAAAAGAATTGCAGTCACTAAATTTATTTGGCAATAATTTAAAATATTTACCAAAAAGCATTGCACAATTAGACAAATTAAAGAAACTCACAGTTTTTGATAATTTTCATTTGAATGAGGGTTATCAAAAATATTTACCTAAGCTTTTGCGAAAGTAAATTAGCAAACAACCATATAGCTAAGTATTGCAGTTTTGTGTTTTAACGAAAAATGTATTTTACCGGCAGTAACCATATTCTCAGGTTTTTGTACATTTATTCATCAACAGATAACCATAGAAAATAGAAGATCATTCCTTGGCCCTTAAAAGCCTGACCGTTTTGCTGTAATTCTAAAAGACCTTGCAATGCGAAACTTTATTTTCTTATTATGCTTTTCCTATTTGCTTGCCTGCAACGGTCAGGCAAATAATGCTTCACAAAAAATACAGGTACAAATTCCTTTTGTTTCAGACACCGGATATATCTGGACAAGGCTTACCAACAATGCAGCATTTCCAAAAGCCTATAACTTTCAAATGTTCAATATCAGGGATACACTATGGGTATTACATCATGACGGAGGCTGGTATTCTGTAAATGGAAAAGATTGGACAAAATCTTCACTCACAAACATTATAAAAAATAACGGTTTCCTTGACTATATCTGGTTTAACAATGCCCTATACGGTTTGGGAACTCTTACCGGTAATATTGAACATTATACTTTGACCTCTGCTATTTATAAAACCACGGATATGAGAAATTGGCAACTCATAGCAGAGGCCAGTAGTCTTCCAAAAAGATTTTTTTATCATCCATTTGTTTTTGACAATAAACTCTGGATAATTGGCGGAGGAACTGAAAAGGAACAATTTTCTGATATTTGGAATTCTAGCGATGGCGTACACTGGACACTACAAGCAGAAAATTTACCGTTTGGTAAAAGACAGGAAAGCCAATTTGTTTTTTTTAAGAATAAAATATTTATGCTTAACAATGATGTCTGGAGTTCAACTGATGCGATACACTGGAATAAAGAAGCAGACAGATTTGTAAAAGAAGCCATTTTCGGTTACTCAGCGGTAGTTTACGACAATAAGATTTGGTTATTGGGCTGTAACAGGAACAATCTTTTTAGAAGCGAAACCCTTGTAAGCAGCGACGGTAAAATATGGACATCTCGATCAGCACCCTGGAGTCCAAGGGGGGGAACAAGCTCCTGCATTTACAAGAATAAAATTTATATGACAGGAGGTAAATATGGCGGCACCCCCAATAATCCCAATTTCATTTACAGCAATGACGTGTGGACAATGGGAAGCAATAATAACCAGGGCCAATAAAGCATTACAGTAATTGAGACCAGTGGACATCACTTTCATTTACATCAAAAATTCCGCAGCTGTTACAGCTTGAAAGAATACTGAGCTTCATCCCAGGCAGCAATTGCAGTTCGGCCCAAATCAGATGGGTGTAGAATATGTCATTAAGCTTTTGTACATTTATTCAGCACCCGTAGCAATTCAGGAATGAAGTGCATTCCCTACTGCTATGGTGCAGATCTTTGTGAGTAAGTGTTCCAACCAATTTACTAAATATTTTTTTTCAAGATGAACAAGACGTCTATATTAATTTTAGGAATAGTTGTATCATTCTGTTTGGGTTTTGCTTTTAAATCAATAATCTCTAACAAAAATAAAACTGTAAAAATGAAAAAAGTAACAGGCATAGGCGGTATTTTCTTCAAATGTAAAGATCCAAAAGCGGTTAACGAATGGTATAAAACACATCTTGGGTTTGATACAAGCCCCTATGGAACAAGCTTTGAATGGCGACAAATTGATGACAGCACAAAAAAGGGACTTACCCAATGGAATCCTTTTGCAGATAACACCAAATATTTTGAGCCTTCTACAAAAGACTTTATGATCAATTATAGAGTAGAGAATTTAGAAGCATTGGTTGAAGAATTGAGAAAGGAAAATGTAACGATCGTTGACAAAATTGAATCATATGATTATGGAAAATTTGTTCACATTTTAGATGTTGAAGGAAATAAGATTCAATTATGGGAGCCTAAAGATTAGAATATAACTTGTTGTACCTATAACCGCGCCGTCAACAAAAAGTTTGTACAATACTATTTGCTCACTAATATTCACAGCTAATGACTGTTGAAATAATCAATACAATTTTAGAACTGGAAGTTTACGGTTTTTCGGGCATTGCAGTGAACAAAGATTATGCAGGAACAGCATTCAAGTTAATGGACAAAATGTGGCAAACTGTTAAGGCAAATAATTTAGAAAATAAGGGGTTAAACATTTGGATTTATGAAGAGAATGAAAAAATATTTGCCGGCGTACAACTAAGTAATGCTTCAAAACCCGATACAGGTTTGGAACGAAAAATCGTTTGTCTTAAAAAATATGCTTACTACAAACACACAGGCCCTTATAACCTGTTAAAACAAGTGGGGAAAATTATGACAGAAGAAATTAAGAATAAAGGTTTCGAAATAGTTTATCCTCATATTGAAATTTATGGACACTGGACAAATGATGAAAACAAATTGGAAACGGAACTTTTTATGGCCTTACCATAACCGCGCACAATAAAGCGTTTGCAGAAAATTTTATGATTAGTGTTAAAATAGATGATACGAAGAATTCTGGAAATGTGTAACAGACAAAAACTGTCGGAGCGGTATGGTTATCACTTGGGGCAATATTATCCATCATAGCCAGAATATTGTATAATATCACATTCCGGGATAAAACCTTGCATAACCTGTTTCCTTTCGAACTCATTTTATATACCGTCATTATCCTGCCTCGGCATGTGCAGATTCTTATCTGGCACATCTAATTATTCCAAACAAGAGAAAATAAATTATCTTTAATCCAACCCTATACCTTAAAAATAACTTGTATGAAACACACCATTTTTCCCTGCCTGTGGTTTGATGGCAATGCCAAAGAAGCCGCAGAATTCTATTGTTCAACCTTTAAGAATTCGAAGATCACCACCGATACGCCAATGGTAGTAAATTTTGAGATAGACGGCAGTAAGATCATGGGATTGAATGGCGGCCCCATGTTTAAGATCAATCCATCCATTTCTTTAATGGTTACCTGTGCAACAAAGGAAGAAACAGAAGGCATCTGGAATAAACTGATCGAAGGCGGCAGTGCTATGATGCCATTGAATAAATATCCATGGAGCGAATTGTATGGATGGGTGGTAGATAAATTTGGTATGACCTGGCAACTGATGTTGGGTGAATTACCGGAGGGGGCACAAAAAATAATTCCCAGCTTTTTGTTTGTAGGAGAACAATATGGCAAAGCTCTGCAGGCGATCAAAGAATATGCGTCTATTTTTCCTGATTCAACAATAGGCACCCCTCAAATTTACCAGGCCGGAGAAGCCCAACCGGAAGGCAATTTAAAATTTGGGCATTTCTTTTTGCAGGGTTCTATGTTTGCTGCTATGGATGGTTTTGGAGCACATGAATTCAAATTCAACGAAGCGGTTTCTATTATGGTTGAATGCAGCACACAGCAGGAAATAGACCATTACTGGGATTCTTTGATAGCAGGAGGAGGCAAAGAAAGCCGCTGTGGATGGCTTGTCGATAAATACGGTGTAAGCTGGCAGATCATCCCAAACAATATTGGCACTTTAATGACTGACCCAGAAAGATCCGGAAGGGTAATGCAGGCTATTTTGAAAATGAATAAACTGGATATGGCAATATTGGAAAATGCATAACCATCAGGGTAATACTGACTGATCATTTCATCTTCCCTATAAATCTGACTACAGCAGTATGACTATTAAATTAGCACGAAATATAGACAAACTGGGCACAGCGGGGCTTTTTCTTACTGCAATTTTTTCACCTTGCTGTTTCCCCCTTTTTGCTTTTGCTGCTTCTGCACTGGGCTTTGGGAGTGCAGAATTGTTTGGTGGTTGGACCATGTGGATTTTTCAGTTAATGGTTTTGATCTCCATTGGTGGACTGTATATTTCTTCTAGGGTTCACAAGAGTTCGTATCCGTTGCTAGTGGCTGTTCCATCAGGAATACTCATCTTTTATGCGTATCATTTTAACGACAGTAATGAATGGATCTATTTTTTATATGCCGGAATGTTCGGACTTTTAATTGCCACCATCCTCAATTATAAAAAAAATAAAATGAAGGGAAACTGTACTACCTGTGGCATTTATAAAGGACAAACAGTTGAATTAAAATCAACCATCACTTGTCCTGAATGCGGGTACAGCAAAGATGAGATAATGCCAATTGATGCTTGTGTATTTTTTTATGAATGCGGGCATTGTAAAACAAAGTTAAGGCCCAAACAAGGCGACTGTTGTGTATTTTGCAGTTATGGAACAGAGAAGTGTCCACCTATTCAGGCAGGAGATAAATGTTGCTGATGGTTTATTAATATAAATTGATTACAGTTTTTTTAATACTCTTCCACTATGAAAAATATTATCTGCCTCTTGTTTCTGATTTGTTTTTTCTCCTGTAAGAATCAACCAAAAACTGATCAGGCTGCAGATCAAACCGAATCGAAAGACACGGCCATACTTGAAAAAACGTTTATTGAACTGGGTGGTGAGAAGCAGTATGTGGAGATCACAGGTCAGTCGGCCTCCAATCCTATATTACTTTTTTTACATGGCGGACCGGGATGGCCGCAAACACCACATCTGCGTTATTTTAATGCCGCACTTACCAAGAGCATGACCATTGTTGCCTGGGAACAATCTGGCTGCGGACAGTCGTATATGCAGAACCCCAATCCAAAAAATCTGAGTCTTGAACAAATTGTAAAAGATGCACATGAATTAACACAGCTACTGAAGAAAAGATTTAAACAGCAAAAGATCTACCTGGTTGGTTTTTCATGGGGCAGCATGCCGGGTTTACAACTGATCCAGCAGTATCCCGAAGATTACAGGGCTTATTTTGGTATTACCCAGGTGCTGGATATTAATAAAAGCATTGCCGTATCAAGAGAATGGATCAAAAAACAGGCGGCGTTAAAAAATGATCAAGCCTCTTTGAAAATATTATCAAGATTAGAGAAAGGTGATACTTCACTTTGTATACATCCGATGGATTGTTTTTTAAAACAGTATGAGATCCTCAGTAAATATGGCGGAGCTATTTACACCAAAGCATCTGAAGCAGAGATCCTGAAAGCAGAAACACAGACATATGAAGATTATAAAAACTACGATTGGTATACTGCTTTCAAATATTCTGCTTATCGTTTGGAGAAGGATGTTTTTAATACAGACCTAAGCAAGATCAGGGAACTGAAAATACCCGTTTACTTTTTTATGGGCCGCCATGACTGGAATCTGCCAACCTCTGTTACTGAAACATTTGTAAAAAATCTGACTGCACCAAAAAAAGAAATTGTATGGTTTGAAAACTCAGGTCATGAGCCGCTGGAAGAAGAAGCAGGTGCTTTTAATAAGGCGATGATTGAGCGGGTGATAAAATAGTGTTAATCATTTTAAATATATCAAACAATGAATACTATCGGTTATTTTGAAATCCAATCATCTGATCCGGCAAGAGATATCAATTTTTACCAGACTCTATTTGGCTGGAGATTTATTCTGCAGGAAAATTTACCTATTGAATATTACAGAATCGAAACTAAAAGTATAAGTGGCGGATTATTAAAACGACCGGCACAAACACCACCCTCCCAATTTGGCACGAATGCATTTACCTGCTCAATTCAAGTGGATAATTTTGACAGGGTTTCCTCACTCATAATAGCTAGTGGCGGTAAGGCTTCCATGCCCAAATTTGCAATACCGGGCAGATGCTGGCAAGGATATTTCGTAGATCCTGATAATAATACATTTGGCGTTTTTGAAGCCGATGAAAATGCAGCGTAATTGAAAACAATCTCTCAATTCATTTTATTTTTTAACATTTGCGAGAAGTTTGTGCAATTGTATATTTAATAAAACTGGTAATCATGATCACCCTCATCAGAACAGATTCTGACAATACAGATTTTCGATCGCTGGTAGCATTGTTAGATGCTGATCTACGGCTAAGGGATGGCGAGGATCATGCATTTTATGCACAGTTCAATAAAATCGATAAGATCAAACATGCAGTAGTGGCTTATCAAAATAATATTGCACTTGGCACAGGTGCTATCAGACATTATTCTGAGAATAGTGTTGAGATCAAACGGATGTTTGTTTTACCTGAGTACAGAAGACAGGGTGTAGCACAAACCGTTCTAAAAGCATTGGAACAATGGGCCGCTGAATTACAATTTAAAACCTGTATGCTTGAAACAGGTAAAAACCAACCGGAAGCCATTCAATTGTATAAAAAATATGGCTTTCAGATCATTCCTAATTATGGGCAGTACGAAAAGGTGGAGAACAGTGTTTGTATGGAAAAGATAATTATCCGGTAATATTTTTTATACTAAATAGCTTGTTGTGGATACCAGTTTTTTTAAACAAATAGAGTAATAGGTTAAAGCCAAGACTATATAGAAAGAGAATAGTATGTGAACTTTGTTCTAGCCTATGTCCCTATGTGTTTCAAAAAAAATATGCAAAAAATATTTTTCAAAATCAAGTAAGGCCAACCAAAAGTTTATTCAAACACAAAATACAATCCAACAAAAATGGTAGTGATCGCAATAGAAGTTAACCCGTAAAGGATCCAGTTATACAGTTCAGGAATTGGGTTAATGATGGTAAGCACACAACTCACGAACCCAAGAAAAGCCCCCACTCCCATACAGATAAACCCTGTTACCAGCCTTTTGGCATGCCGCAGTTTTTTGTATTCTTTGATATGGATAATAATAGCTTCTTCCTCAAAACCAAGTCCTGTCAGCTTTTCACGTATGGTATCTGAATCATGGTTCTCTGTAACCCATTGCTGGATCAAAGAAGGGTTTATGGCAGCGGCGTATGACATAGCAATCGTTTTTTGTAGAGAAGAATGGCATCCGGGAATACGTCAGACCTAAGATAAGGAAATTTTTCAAACCTCCAAATGCTTTGGGAATAAGGGTTTTTGAACTGATTTTATTAATTTGTAGCATCCAAACAATAGGTAAAATGAAAATTCCGGGAGGTATACAGCTGATCGAAGGAGAGATTGCAGATTATTATATAGAAGATGGCATATTGGTGTCGCTTTCAAAAAGTTGCCAGAGAACGGTTGCGAATATAACAGCCAACGTAACACTGGTGAAAGAGATCACCCAAAACAAAAAAATGCCTTTACTCATTTATCTGAAAAATTCACCTGTACCGGATAAGGAAACCAGAAAACTTTCAACGGAAAAACTGCCGGAGATATATACGGCAATGGCAATGATCTCGAAACCGGGACTGGCTTCCTTTATTATGAGCATCCTCTTCAAATTAAAACCACCGCCAATACCTATGAAGCAGTTTACAGATGAACAATTGGCAAAGGATTGGTTACAACAATATTTATAAAATGTAAACCCAAAGTGCTGTGGCAAAAAAACTTTCTAACGAAGAAATAATAGCTGCTTACCTAAAAACACTTACCCACCCTTTAAAGGATGTGATAAATGCATTAAGAAAGAGTATTGCTTCCACCGATAAAGAGATTGGTGAAGAGATCAAATGGAATGCACCAAGTTTTTTTTATTCAGGAGAAATGAAGCCCTCTGATCCCAAAGAATATAAAAAATATATCTTGGTTTTTAACCTGTCTAAAAAAGATTGTATCAGACTTGTATTCTTAAGTGGTGGTAAACTGAATGATACTTCCGGGTTATTGGAAGGCGATTATGAAGATGGGCGGCGATTGGCAATGTTTTATAGTATGGATGATGTTTTAAAAAAAGAGAAGGATTTGAAAAAAATAATCAAAAAATGGTTGAAATTAGTAGAAAAATAAATCTGTAAATCATGGACAAAAAAAGATTTGGCAATATAGATGAATACATAGCGGCGCAATCCGAACTGCATCAGCCCTTATTAAATAAACTGAGAGATACCATTAGAAAAGCAGCTCCCGGAGCGGAAGAAGTGATCAGTTATAATATGCCTGCCTACAAATTTCATGGCATACTTGTTTACTTTGCGGCACATGAAAAACATATTGGTTTTTATGCTATGAAAAGTGTGATGACAGTATTTAAAGTCCAACTTGCCAATTACCGGTCGGGAGAAGCCACGATTCGTTTTGTGCTGGAGAAGCCTATTCCGGTGAAAATGGTTACAGAGATCGTAAAATACAGGGTGCAGGAAAACCTGGACAAGAAACAGAGGAAAGAGCTGACAAAGAATAAAAAAACAAAAAAATAATTTCATCCCCCATTTTCATGAAACTGATTCAAAAGCCCATCGACGGATTTCCATCTTTTTATCAACCTTATATGGATTGTGTTCCGGAAGATGGCAAATTATCAGAACATCTGAAAAACATTATCACAGAAACTGAAACACTTCTTTCATCATTTACCGAAGAAAAATTATTGTACAGATACCGTAAGGATAAATGGACGATTAAAGACATCATCCTCCATCTCGCTGACTGTGAAAGGGTGATCATTTATCGTGCCATGCGTATTGCAAGAGGAGATAAAACCAATTTACCCGGGTTTGATGAAAATGCATTTGCAGATAACGCAAATGCAAACAGCAGGGATATAGCAAGTATTATGGCAGAGTTAAAAGCTTACCGGCATGCAAGCATCCTGTTTATTGAAAGTCTGGATGAGCATTCATTGGATCAATCCGGAACGGCTAATAATTATCCATTAACGGTAAGGCTGCTGGTAAACCATTTGTATGGCCATCACAGGCATCATTTAACTATTATCCGGGAAAGATATTTAGATTGATTTCAATAAGAGGATGCGGGAAAAAGAGAGTTGCTGCCACTCCTCTCTCTCAATTGTATTTTTATATTGAAATATTTATCAGGCAGCCATCATTTAGTTAACAGGCATCGATTTATGAAATTATCATTCGTATTATTTTTTATATTTTTTCATGTTGGCTCATTTGGGCAAACAGTAAAGAATTCATCCTACCTAACAAAGACCGGCGAAAAAGTGTTACGGCTTGAA
Organism: Chitinophagaceae bacterium; assembly: GCA_947372235.1. Taxonomy (GTDB): domain Bacteria; phylum Bacteroidota; class Bacteroidia; order Chitinophagales; family Chitinophagaceae; genus Sediminibacterium. Next base: position 15,375 of record CANBSW010000005.1, read on the forward strand.
ATAGTTTTACCCGTAACTATACAGGAAGCCTGGCAGCTTTTTACCACGGATGAGCAACTAAAAAAATGGATCGCTCCTGCTGCACATATTGAATTAAGAACCGGAGGTTATATTGTAACCAACTATGATAAGAACAAACTTCTTACTGACAGCAGTTCCATCAAACTGGGGATCATCAATTATATTGAAAACGAAATGATCACCTTAAAAGTAAAACTCAATAATAATTTTTCGAAACAGGCTCAATCGGAAGATGGTAATTTGCAGGAAATCATTCAACTGATCCCGGTAAGTGAAAAACAAATACGGATCATCTCATCCATGGTTGGCTGGGGCAGATCTGATGACTGGAACAAAACCTACCAATTTTTTGAAAGAGGAAATACGTGGACCTTTGGTGAGATCATAAAATTATATCACTAAACCGGCGTACGAAACATTTAATCCTATCAAATATGTAGATTATTCAGGATGCTTCTGTAACTTTATAAAAGCCGGAAGCTTTTAGCCGGAGAGTGCAGGATGGCAGGAACATTTAACATACAAGCCAGTTCAAAAGAACAATTACTCAGATTACTCGAAGCCTACCAATCAGCCATCGACACCAGCCTTATTTGTTCTATTACCGATCTTGCAGGGAATATCATTTATGTGAATCGGAAATTTTGTGAGGTAAGTAAATTCAGTGAAGCAGAATTGGTGGGACAAAATCACCGAATTTTAAATTCAGGCTTTCACTCGCCCGTATTGTTTGAAGATATGTGGGCAACTATTGCAGGTGGTAAGATGTGGAGGGGTGAAGTAAAGAGTAAGGCAAAAGATGGCAGTTATTTCTGGCAAGACAGTATTATTATACCTGTTTTTGATGAATCCGGTAAAATAATCGAATATTTTTCAATCCGCACACCCATTGATGATAAGAAAAAAGCAGAGGAGCAAAGAGAAGAAAGGATCAAACAGCTGGAAAAAATATTATTTAAGATCTCACATGAGATCAGGCTTTCTGTAACACAGATATTGGGTATTACCAATTTACTCGATGAAACCAATCTGAAACAGGAAGAACTGAAGTTTATTTTAAACAGCATGAAAGAATCTTCATTATTACTGGATACCTATACAAAAGAAATTACGGCATCCGTAAATAATATTGTAGAGAAGGAAATCAAATAATCCGGTTTCCATACGATAGCTGAAATCAATCATTATGATTAAGAATCTGGCATTTTCAGGAAATCCTGATAATTGTCATATTTAACTCCTGGAATAAACCTGACCTTTATTCAATATTGTCCTTTAGAAAAAGAACAAAAGCAGGGGTCCTTCACTAAATATCCTTAACCCATCTCCAAAAATGGCAACCAACAATTTTAATACCAAAGGCCTGACACAAGATCAGGTTCTGGACGCAAGAGAAAAATTCGGAAACAATGAATTAAAGTACAAACAGGAAAATGGATTTTTGGATGCAATAAAAAGTCTGGCAAAAGAACCCATGGTGGCATTATTGCTGGTTACTTCTGTGATCTATTTTATCAGTGGCAAAACGGGTGATGGCATTTTTTTGGCCTTGGCCATCGTGCTGGTTTCAACTATCTCACTATATCAGGATTCAAGAAGCAGGAATGCCCTGGAAAAACTCAAGAACTTTACTAAGCCAACCTGTAAAGTGATCAGGGATAGTGAAATAATGGAAATTCAAAGCGGAGAATTGGTGGTAGGTGATAGCCTGATGGTTGAGGAAGGAACCTCCATCGCTGCAGATGGAACGATTGTACATAGCAATGATTTTTCTGTGAATGAATCGATTCTAACCGGTGAATCTTTCTCTGTATATAAAGACTCAGCTAAAGAAGATAATTTGATCTACCGCGGTACAACCGTTGCCAGTGGATTAGCCATTGCTGTTATTACGGCAACCGGAAATGAAACCAAACTGGGAAAGATCGGTAAAAGCCTGGAGAGTATTAAAGAAGAAAAAACACCACTAGAAGTTCAGATCACGCAGTTTGTAAAAATGATGGTGATCATTGGTGCTATTGTATTCCTTATCGTTTGGGGCATCAATTATTTTCATACGCACAAAGTATTAGACAGTTTACTGAAAGCGCTAACACTGGCCATGAGTATTTTACCGGAAGAAATTCCTGTTGCCTTTACCACTTTTATGGCCCTGGGTGCCTGGCGTTTAATGAAGATGGGTATTGTAGTAAAACAGATGAAAACAGTAGAAACACTGGGTAGTGCCACTGTTATTTGTACTGATAAAACAGGAACGATCACAGAAAATAAAATGAGTCTGGCAAAACTCTATTCATTATCCTCCAAAAAAATTATCGATCCAACAAATGTATTAGGGTCAGATGAAAAAGAACTGATCCGTTTAGCCATGTGGGCCAGCGAACCCATCCCGTTTGACCCAATGGAATTGGCTTTGCACCAGGCGTATACTGATCTGAAAACCGAAGATGAAAGGCTTAACTATAAAATATTTCATGAATACCCATTGGATGGAAAGCCGCCCATGATGACACATTTATTCCGTAATGCCGAAGGTAAACGCATCATTGCAGCAAAAGGTGCGCCCGAAGCATTGTTAACAATATCCGGTTTAAGTGAAGAAGAAAAGCAACAGGTCAATCAGACAATACTCACACTATCAAAAGATGGTTACCGTATTCTAGCTGTGGCAGATACAGTATTTTTGGGTGATGATTTCCCGGCCACACAACAGGAGTTCAAATTTAATTTCAAAGGAATTGTGGCATTCTATGATCCACCCAAGAAAAATATTCAATCGGTACTGGATGGTTTTTACAAAGCCGGCATGTTAGTGAAAATAGTAACGGGCGACAATGCGGCCACCACTACTGCCATTGCAAAGCAGATAGGTTTTCTGGGGTATGAAAAAAGTATTTCAGGAGATGAATTAATGAAACTGTCTGACGTTGATCTTCAAAAATGTGTAACGGAAACCTCATTGTTTACACGCATGTTTCCTGAAGCCAAATTAAAAATCATCAATGCGTTAAAAGCAAACAATGAAATTGTTGCCATGACCGGAGATGGTGTTAACGACGGGCCTGCATTAAAAGCAGCACATATTGGTGTTGCCATGGGTAAAAAAGGAACGGAGATAGCGAAACAGGCAGCATCGTTGATTTTAATGGAAGACGACCTGTCTAAAATGCTGGATGCGGTTGCTATTGGCCGCAAGATCTATTCCAATCTGAAGAAAGCCATTCAATATATTATTTCCATTCATATACCGATCATTCTTACCGTATTCATCCCATTGGCATTGGGATGGATCTATCCGAATATTTTTTCTCCGGTGCATATCATCTTTTTAGAATTGATCATGGGGCCAACCTGTTCCATCATCTATGAAAATGAGCCAATGGAAAAAAATACCATGATTCAAAAACCTCGGCCATTCACTACTTCATTTTTTAACTGGAAGGAACTATCCATTAGTATAGTACAGGGATTGGCCATTACAGCAGGAACCTTATTTGCTTATCAATATTCTGTCAGAAATGGATTTGATGAATCTTTAACAAGAACCATGGCGTTTACCACACTGATCGCTGCCAATATCTTTCTCACATTGGTTAACCGGTCTTTTTATTATTCAGTTTTCACAACCATTCTCTACAAAAATTATATGGTACCCCTGATCATCGCAATCACCCTTGCCATAACAGGATTATTGGTTTTTGTAGATCCGCTCGCTGATTTTTTTGGATTTGAGCACCTGGCCATTAGCCAATTACTTATCTGTACTCTTATAGGTTTCATTTCCGTAATATGGTTTGAGGGTATAAAGTGGGGCAAAAGAATGAAAAATAAAAGCTGAAGCATTGGCAGTTTCAAAGGTTGAAATAGTAAGCTCTCCGATAATTACCTATGTTTTCGTAGCTTTGCAAAGCTGAAACGTTTTGTGATCATATCAATCCTGTCAGTTTACCTGATCTCTACCACTGAATTATACCAGCTGGTGAAGCTTCCTATGCTGGTTGAGCATTTTTATGAACACAAAGGCCAGGACAGAGACATCACCTTATGGGAATTCCTTTGTATGCATTATGCCCATGGGGATGTTAAGGATGCCGATCATGATAAAGACATGAAACTACCTTTCAAATCGCATGATGGCTGTTCATCTTCCAGTGTAATCGCTTATATACCCAAGGACTTCCCATTAATCGCAAAACCGGCACATAGTATTTCCAAATCATTTACTATTTATGATGAGCAATTTTTAACCTCATCCTTCCTCGCCTGTATCTGGCAACCTCCTAAGACCTGTTGATTATCATTTGATTTTTAAAAATTGACGCAAACACTCTGGTGCTTGTGCATTCATGTATTGATCCACTCAAACAACAGTTAAAACAGGATAATCTATGTTGAATAAAATAATTGAGTTTTCCATCCGGAATAAACTCATCATTGGGCTTTTTGTGCTCGGTCTGATAGGCTATGGTATCTATCAGGTATCGAAATTACCTATAGATGCGGTGCCCGACATCACCAATAACCAGGTTCAGGTAATTACGGTTGCCCCTTCATTTGGTGCCACTGATATTGAAAGATTAGTAACCTTTCCAATTGAACAGGCAAACAGTAATATCAATGGCTTAAAAGAGATCAGAAGCTTCTCAAGATTTGGATTGTCATTGGTAACCATCGTATTTGACGATGCAACTGATATTTACTGGGCAAGACAGCAAGTGGCTGAAAGACTGCAAAAAGTGCAGGCCATCATTCCCAGAGGAATTGGAAATCCAGAGTTGGGGCCAATAACTACAGGACTTGGTGAGATCTATCAATATGTAGTAAGGCCAAAAGAAGGATATGAAACAAAATACAATGAAACAGAACTGAGAACCATTCAGGACTGGATCGTAAGAAGACAATTATTAGGCGTGGAAGGTGTGGCCGAAGTAAGCAGTTTTGGAGGAAAATTGAAACAATACCAGATAGCGGTAAATCCTAACAAACTGCAATCGTATAATCTTACTATTACTGAATTGTTTGATGCATTAGAGAAGAATAACCAGAACACCGGCGGTGCTTATATTGAAAAAGGTTCAACCGTTCTGTTTATCAGAAGCGAAGGGTTGATCGGTAATAAGGAAGATATCGAAAACATATCCATCAAATCCACTTCCGGCGGAACACCTTTGTTTATAAGAGATATAGCAGACGTTACCATTGGTTATGCCACCCGTTACGGAGCCATGTGTTATAATGATAAAGGCGAAGTATCCGGAGCTGTGGTGATGATGCTGAAAGGTGCCAACAGCAGTAAAGTGATCAAAAATGTAAAAGAGCGAATCGCTCAAATTCAAAAAACACTTCCCGAAGGTGTGGTGATCGAAGCTTTTCTTGACCGTACCAAAATGGTTAACAATGCCATTGGAACCGTTGAGAAAAATTTACTGGAAGGGGCTCTCATTGTAGTGTTTATCCTTGTTTTATTTCTCGGTAATTTCAGAGCAGGTTTATTAGTGGCATCAGTAATTCCTTTGGCCATGTTATTTGCGATCATACTGATGAACACTTTTGGGGTTAGTGGCAACCTGATGAGTTTAGGCGCTCTTGATTTTGGATTGATCGTAGATGGGGCCGTTATCATTGTTGAAGCTGTTATGCACCAGTTAACGCATAGCAAGAAATTCAGTCATCTGAATAAATTATCTCAACCGGAAATGGATTCAGAAGTAACGCATTCGGCCAGTAAAATGATGAATAGTGCAGTGTTTGGACAGATCATCATTCTCATAGTTTATCTGCCCATATTCACACTGCAGGGTATTGAAGGAAAAATGTTCAAACCCATGGCACAAACCGTTGCTTTTGCTTTGATCGGTGCATTTGTGTTATCCCTTACTTACATACCAATGATGAGCGCTCTTTTTTTAAGTAAGAAAATCAAACACAAACCAAACCTGTCAGACAAAGTAATGTTCCGTGTTGAAAGATTTTACCAGCATGCGTTACGGAGAATATTACGGATCCCAAAAATTGTACTGGCAAGTGTGATCACTTTATTTGTTCTGGCAGTTTTTACACTAACTACTTTAGGAGGAGAATTTATTCCGGCATTGGAAGAAGGTGATTTTGCAGTAGACACAAAAGTATTAACGGGAAGCAGTATTTCTACCACGATCGAATCAACTCAGAAAGCGGCACACATTCTAAAAACACAGTTTCCCGAAGTATTGAAAGTGGTTACCAAAATAGGCAGTGGCGAAGTACCTACCGATCCGATGCCAATGGAAGCAAGTGATATGATGGTGATATTAAAAGACAAAAGCGAATGGGTATCTGCAAAAACTTTTGATGAACTATCTGCCAAAATGAGTACCGCATTGGAAGCTGTTCCGGGAATTACTACCGGTTTTCAATTCCCTGTACAAATGCGTTTTAATGAGTTGATGACAGGCGCCAGACAGGATGTGGTATGTAAGATTTTTGGTGAAAACCTGGATACGCTTGCATTCTATGCACAAAAATTAGGGAAGATTGTATCAACTGTAAAAGGAGTTGAGAATTTATTTGTGGAGCCAGTTACCGGAATGCCGCAGATTATCATCAACTATAACCGTGCAAGCATTGCTCAGTATAACCTCACTATTTCTGATATTAACCGCGTAGTAAATACTGCTTTTGCCGGACAAAGTACCGGCCTTGTATTTGAAGGTGAAAAACGTTTCGACCTTGTGGTTAAATTACAATCGGGCCAGCGAAAAAATCTGGAAGATGTTCAGAATCTGTTGATACCCACACCAAAGGGTACACAGATCCCACTTTACCAATTGGCGAATGTGGAGATCAAGAATGGCCCCAATCAAATTCAAAGAGAAGATGCTAAACGCAGAATTGTAGTAGGCTTTAATGTACGGGGAAGAGATGTACAGACTATTGTAAGCGAACTGCAGAAAAAAACAGATACACAGATAAAATTTCCCGCCGGTTATTATGTAACCTATGGTGGTGCATTTGAAAACCTGAATGCAGCAAAGGAAAGATTACTCATCGCAGTTCCTGTATCACTGTTTCTGATCTTTATTTTATTATTCTTCGCGTTCAATTCATTCAAGCAGGGGTTATTGATCTATTCAGCCATTCCACTTTCGGCTATTGGTGGTATTTTCTTTTTAGCCTTACGTGGTATGCCTTTCAGTATTAGTGCAGGGGTTGGTTTTATTGCTTTGTTTGGTGTTTCAGTTTTGAATGGTATTGTATTGATCGCAGAATTTAATCGTTTAAAACAAACCGGTATGATCAATTTACATGATATCGTTTTAATGGGAACCAAAGTACGTTTGAGACCGGTGCTAATGACAGCTTTTGTTGCTTCACTTGGTTTTTTACCAATGGCACTAAGTAATGGTGCCGGAGCAGAAGTACAACGTCCGTTGGCAACCGTTGTGATCGGCGGGCTCATGATCGCAACTTTTTTAACATTATTTGTATTACCTGTACTTTATATTTTAATTGAGAAACCGGGTAAAAAGAAACCGCATAAACACAAACATAAAAAACATGTAGTTGCTGTATTATTGGTATTGGTGGCAGGCATTGGGATAATAAAAGCACAAACACCTATCACCATTCAGGCAGCTATTGATACGGCTCTGAAAAATAATATGTCTGTTAAAAACGAAAAACTAAAAGCAGATTACCAGCAAAAACTGATCGCCTCATCAGCCAGTATTCAACAAACCAAATTCAGTGCAGAAGCCGGTCAGTTAAACAGTATGTATACAGATACGCGTTTGGGGATTTCGCAAACAATCAATTTTCCGAAAGTATATGCTACACAGAAAAACGTATTCAACGAAGAATGGAAAACAGCTGTTCTCAATGTTTCACTCAAAGAAGCAGAGTTAAAAAAAGCTGTGATGCATCTGTTTTATTCTATCATTATATTAAGGGAGAAAGAAAGGCTGTTAAAAAAGGGGGATAGTATCTATACGGAATTCACCAACAAATCAACACTTCGCTTTGCCAAAGGAGAAACCAATATTCTGGAAAAAACAAGTGCCGAATCGCAACAGCAAAATATCCGTTTACAGATTAAGGCATTGCAGCAGGACATAGAATTGGCAGGGCTTCAGTTAAGGTTATTATTAAATACGTCATCTATTGTTGAACCTAAAGTTGCTATTACAAAACTAAGCCTGGAAGGTATTTCAGATAGCACCTTACTCACAGAACATCCTGCACTGAAAGTTTTGCAACAACAAAAACTAACAGCAATGGCCAATACCCATCTTGAGAAAGCAAGATTATTGCCTGAGATAAGTTTGGGATATTTTAATACAAGTATCAAAGGCACAGGAGCTGATAATTTGTATTACAGTGGATCATCCCGTTTTAGTTCGGCACAGATCGGGATTGGGCTGCCCATATTTACAGGTTATCAAAAAGCAAGGATCAATGCTGCGAGAGTGAATGAATCTATTTCAGAAACATCGTATTTACAACAACGCCAGCAGTTGGAAACAAGATATCAAACAGCACTTGCACAATTTAAAAACAATGCTTCAATAGTAAGTTATTATGAAAAAACGGGCCTTGCACATGCAAAACTGATCATTGAAACAGCAAATCTTCAATTTACCAATGGTGTGATCAGTTATCTGGAATGGGCAATGCTGGTAAATCAATCCACAGTAATCGAGAGTAATTATCTGGATGCTTTGGCATTATTGAATGAAAGCATTATTGAAATCAACTTTTTAATATCAAAAAATTAGTATCATGAAAAATATGATCACCCTGTTTAGTCTGCTGCTGTTGGTTTCCTGTGGAAGTAAAAAAACCGAATCGGAATCAAAGGAAACAAGTACCCCGGTCAAAAACCAGATAAGTTTAACCGATGTACAATTCAACTCAGCCGGCATTGTTACCGGAAAAATGGAGAGCAGAAATATTTCCACTTTATTAAAAGTAAATGGTAAAATTGATGTTCCCCCGCAAAATATGATATCAGTAAGTGTGCCGTTGGGAGGATATTTAAAACTCACCAAACTGTTGCCTGGTATGCATGTACGAAAAGGAGAACCGATCGCGGTTATTGAGGACCAGCAGTATATCCAGCTTCAACAGGATTATCTGACAACAAAAATAAAATTGGAATATTCAGAAGCAGATTATTTCAGACAGAAAGAATTGAATAAAACAAAAGCCAATAGCGATAAGGTTTTTCAACAGGCCCAAATGGAATACAATACATTGAAGATCACATTGAGTGCTCTTTCAGAAAAACTGAAACTGATCAATATCAATCCTCAAACATTATCAGAAAATAATATTTCAAAAAATGTAAGTATCTACTCCCCTATTGATGGTTATGTTTCTAAGGTAAATGTGAACATTGGCAAATATGTTAACCCAACAGAAATACTTTTCGAATTGGTGAATACCGCCGACATTCATTTGAATCTGAAAATATTTGAAAAAGATCTTTCGCTTTTATCGATCGGACAAAAACTGGTGGCCTATACCAATAACCAACCGGATAAAAAACATGCTTGTGAGATCATACTGATCAGTCAGGATCTAACTGCAGAACGAACTGCAGATGTACATTGCCATTTCGAAGATTTTGATAAAACCTTATTGCCGGGAATGTATATGAATGCCGAGATCAGGGTTTCAGGCGTTCAAACACCTGCATTACAGGAAGAGGCCGTGGTAAACTATGAAGGAAAGAATTATGCATTTGTAGTTAATGGCAACCATCAATATCAGATGATAGAAATTGAAACAGGCACAAAAGAGAAAGGGTTTATTGAGACAAAGAACAGCGCTGTATTTGCCGGGAAACAGGTTGTATTAAAAGGAGCTTATACGCTACTGATGGCGTTGAAAAATAAGCCGGAATAATAGATTGCATAACTATCGGTTCATCGCTTATCTTACTATTAGGAGGTGTTGATTATTGATTGGTTTTGGTACAATTTTTTGAAATACATAGTAACATAGGTTAAAGCAAAGGACATATTGGATAAATACCATGTGAACTTTTGCCTAAGCTATGTTACTTTGTGTTTAAAAAAAATCAATACAGACACTTTCCATTGTAAAGTTTTAGTAACATATATCGTTAACAATGTTTTTTTAAGCAGTACAAACCCAATAATTTAAAAACCTGAATAATTGTATAACTTTAAGAAGCATTATTTACAAATTTACAACAAGCTTTATGGTCATTGTTTCTGATCTGATTACAATTATCCCTGTTTTGCCCTCGGCAGATATTAAACGTGATATTGAATGGTATCGGGAGAAGACCGGTTTTGAACCCGTTCATTATGATAAGATGTATGCCGTTTTATACAGGGATCATTTATGCATCCACTTACAATGGCATGCCGATACCCCTGATGATCCATTGCTCGGTGGTTCTGTGATCAGAATAACTGTACAAAATATTAAATCCGTATTTGAAGATTTTTTAAAAAGAGGAACTGTGCAGCCCAAAAATTTTATGGCTAACACTCCCTGGCGGACCAATGAATTTGGATTTTTTGATTTGAACAGGAATGGCATTTTTTTGATGGAAGACATTGCATAAAAACACTGCTTATGGAAAAGCACAGAGAACCAACGATGGGAAACGGAAAGATCTGTTATCTTGAAATACCAGCTGTTGATATTATTGTTTCTAAAGACTTTTATCGATCTGCATTTGGCTGGAAAACCAGACAACGTAGTGATGGAAGTATTGCATTTGATGACGGAGTTGGCGAAGTTAGCGGCACATGGGTAACTGGCCGAAAGCCCACAACCGAAACCGGTTTATTGATCTATATTATGGTAGACAGTGTATCAGAAACCATTGAAAAAATAAAAGAGAATGGAGGCTCCATTGTTCAGCCAATCGGCATGGATGCTCCGGAAATTACAGCCAGGTTTAGTGATCCGGCGGGAAATGTGTTGGGGTTGTACCAGAATCCTGTGTAGTTTATTTCAAACAGACATTTCTCTGTTCCCCTAAAAAAAAATTATTAATGTACTCATTTACTTTCTTTCCTTATATTAGTAACCGAATGGTTACATAAATTGTACGATTATGAGAAGAGATGTATTTCAGGCAATCGCAGACCCTACCAGAAGAGAGATCATTAACCTGCTGGCGCACAAATCGTTAAACCTGAATTCGGTAGCAGAAAAATTTGAAGTAAGCAGGCCCGCCATTTCAAAACACATGAAAATATTGACAGAATGCGGTCTGGTGAGCATCAGACAACAAGGCAGGGAACGTTACTGCGAAGCCAAACTGGATAAACTCAATGATGTATCAGTATGGTTAGAACAATACCGGCAATTCTGGGAAAATAAACTGGATGCATTGGAAAAATATTTACGGGAACTACAGTCAACACAAACAAAACAAATCAAAAAAATAAAAAATAAAAAACATGGAACAGGCAAATCAACCAGAAAATAAATTATCGCTTACCCGCTTCTTTGATGCTCCGGTGGAATTGGTGTTTGACATGTGGATGAACCCGGTACACATAGCCAAATGGTGGGGACCCAAAGGTTTTACCAATCCCGTTTGCCAATGGGATGCCAAATTGGGTAAACATATTTTTGTAGAAATGAAAGGCCCCGGAGGCATTGTTTATCCGATGGATGGAGAATTTCTGGAGATCATCCGTTTACAAAAACTGGTTTTTATTACCGCCGCTTTGGATGAGCAGGGACAAAGGAAGTTTGAAGCACTTAATACCGTTCTTTTTTCAGAAGAAAATGGTAAAACAAAAATGGAATTATCTGTTTCGGTTTCAAAATTAAGACTGGGATCAGACCACCATATTGCCGGAATGAACGATGGCTGGAACCAGAGTATCGACCGGTTTGACCAATACATGATGAAAGATAATCATGAACTAACATTTATTCGTACTGTAAACGCACCCAGAGATCTGGTTTGGGATGCATGGACAAAAGACGAACACCTTAGCAAATGGTATGGCCCGGATGGATTCAGCATTACTACCAAAAAAATGAATATAGAAACCGGTGGCTCATGGTCGTACACAATGCACGGACCCGACGGAAGGGATTATCCCAACAGGATAGAGTATCTCAAAGTGATTAAACCTGAACTACTTGGGTACAAACATAGTGGCGATGAAGATACAGAGCCCGTTTCTTTCCATGTAAATATTATATTTGAAGAGCAGAGCAGTAACCAAACAAGACTCACTATGCATATGGTGTTTCCTTCTACAGCAGAGTTGCACAGGATTTCAAGAACGTATGGAGCTATTGAAGGAGCTAATCAAACGCTTGCAAGACTCGAAAACCTATTAAACCAAATACAAAACTAAACACATGAAAAAAACCAACACGATCTATTGGATCCTAACAGGATTGTTTGCAGGATTTATGTTATTCTCTGCCATTCCAAATATTATGGTAAACGAAGACTCGGTAAAATTCATTGGTCAGCTGGGTTATCCAAAATATTTTATTCCATTCATCGGCGTAGCCAAAGCATTGGGTTGCCTTGCTATTGTAATTCCGGGTTTTGCAAGAATTAAGGAATGGGCTTATGCGGGTTTATTTTATGATCTGATAGCAGCTATCTATTCACTGTTAATGATCGGTACACCGGTACTCATGTGTTTGCCAATAGCATTGCCAATTGTAATTGGTGCAGGTTCTTATATCTATCATCACAAAAGATTGGCGGCACAAAAAAGTTAAAATAAGGCATTACATTTCACCAACTCTCTGCGAAACCCCTGACTCTCTGCGCTCTGCGGTTGAAAAGCATTGGTATTTCGGGTATCCTGTTTTGCTTAGATTTTTCCAACCGCGAGAACGGGAGATGTTGAATTTCCGGAAAGTTTTTTAATAAAAATTAATATCAGACACAAAAAATTGTATGAGTAATCAACCGATTATTATTGAAAGAACCTTTCCTGTTTCCGCCGCAACTGTATGGAAAGCCCTCACAGAAAAAGAGGAAATGAAAAAATGGTATTTTGATCTCGCTGAATTTAAGGCCCAAGTTGGTTTCCTTTTTAGTTTCACCGGCGGAAAAGACGACAGGCAATACCTTCATTTATGTGAAATAACAGAAGTAATTGTTGAGAAAAAACTTACTTACAGCTGGCGCTATGATGGTTATGAAGGAATTTCTTATGTAAGTTTTGAATTGTTTGCAGAAGGCGATCATACAAGATTGGTTTTAACACATACAGGATTGGAAAACTTCCCTACAAGTAATCCTGATTTTGATAAATCAAATTTTGTGGCGGGATGGACCTATATCATTCATACATCACTAAAAGATTTTCTAGAACCGGGAAACAAAGAATAGATCAACCGCATTTTTTAAAACATGATACCCATAGCTCAGGGGATACTATTCATTAAAAGAAAACAATAGATCAAATATCCAATCACAAAAAAGTGAATCCATTTTCAAAAGATAGTTATCTTTAAAACAACCAAAATCAACCCATATGATCTTCGTTTACATTATCGCAATAATCATTGCCATTCCATTGATTGGGGCAGCACTTCTTTCCAAACAATTCACTATTGAAGAAAGCATCACCATTAACAAACCAAAGCAGGATATTTTTGATTACCTCAAAATTTTAAAGCACTCAGAAAATTTTAATAAATGGGTAATGACGGATCCCAATTTAAAAAAGAATTTTTCAGGAACAGATGGTACAGTGGGTTTTGTGTATTCCTGGGAGAGTGAAATGAAAAATGTAGGTCAGGGCGAACAGGAGATCATTGGTATAACAGAGGGCGAAAGAATAGATTACCAGATCCGTTTTATCAAGCCTTTTGAAGGAGTTTCCACCTCCTCATTATTTACCAGTGCTGTAACCGATCAACAAACCAAAGTTGCCTGGACCTTTTCAGGCGATAGAAATTATTTCATGTGCCTCTTCCATTTTTTATTCAACCTCAAGAAAATGCTGGGTAAGGATCTGCAAACCAGCCTGGTTAATTTGAAAAATGTTTTGGAAAAATAAAGGTCGTAACCGCTACAACGTTTTCGCAAATAAAGTAACTTTAAAAGCGCTCATTGCCTTTTGGGTAGCCTAATTTGTAGTAAAGAAAAATATTGCCATGAAAGATCTCTCTTCAAACCGTCGGGGTTTTATCAAAAACACCGCAGCGGCCACTACAGGAATGATGTTATTATCATCCTTACCTAAAGCAGCATTAGCCGGTTTTACAGCAGAACCCAGGATCCGGTTTTCTGTGATCAATATCAACCACAGTCATATCAACGGAATGGTACAGGCCGTAACCCGCGGTGGCGGGCAGTTGGTTTCTGTTTATGCCAAAGAGCCCGAATTACTGGCCGCATTTACCAGACAATTCCCACAGGTAAAAGTAGCTGCCAGTGAAAAAGAAATTCTGGAAGACAAAACCATTCAGCTGATCATGAGTTCAGGCATACCTGATGAGCGTGCGCCATTGGGTGTTCGTGTAATGCAGCATGGCAAGGATTACCTGGTGGATAAACCCGGGATCACAACATTAGAGCAATTGGCCGAAGTACGCAAAGTGCAGAAAGAAACCAAACGAATTTACTCTATCATGTATAGCGAGCGCTTTGAGAACAAGGCAACGGTAAAAGCAGGTGAGCTGATCAAACAAGGAGCTATTGGAAAAGTAATTCAAACCATTGGTCTTGGACCACACCGAATCAGTTTGCAAACCAGACCGGAATGGTTCTTTGATAAAAAACGTTTTGGTGGTATCATCACCGATATCGGCTCACACCAATTCGATCAGTTTTTATTTTTTACAGGATCTACAAAAGCAGAAGTAGTGGCTTCTCAAATTGGAAATGTAAATCACCCTCAATATCCAAAGTTTGAAGATTTTGGTGATGTGATGTTGCGTGGGAATGGCGGACAGGGTTATATACGTGTTGACTGGTTTACCCCGGATGGATTAAAATCATGGGGAGATGGACGTTTAACCATTCTGGGAACGGAAGGATATATTGAGATCCGCAAGAACATCGATATTACACTGCATGATAATGGTAACCATCTTTATCTGGTAAATCAAAAAGAAACCAAATACATTGATTGCAACCAGGAGCCATTGCCTTTTGGTGGTTTATTGGTAGATGATATCATTAACCGCACAGAAACCGCGATGCCGCAGGAACACTGTTTGCTGGCAACAGAACTGGCGTTGAAGGCGCAGAAATTTGCGCAGGTAATTCAGCCGGGGAAATAATATTCCTAAAAAACTGCGCCCTTGCGCCCTTGCGAGCAAAATATTCACGCAATGGCGCAAGGGCGCAGTTTTTTTGTTGATGAATTTCGAGGTTATCCATCTTTACAATCATTCCTTATTGTATGTATATTTGAAGACCGATTACCGTTAAATCAGCCAGCCTTGAGAATTCGATCAGTACTTTATAGTCAACATTTTTTTCTTTGTTTTTGTTTGATCATTTCGATGATATCCTGTAAATCGGAAACAGAAAAAGCAAGGGAACAGGCAATTAAAGACAGTATCTTATCCTGCCATTCAAATATTCCTTCACGATTTGCGAATACAACAAAAGAAGATAGCTCACAAGCCGGCACTTCAAAAATTGCAAGTCACGATGGAATGGTTTTTATCAAAGGCGGATCTTATCAAATGGGTGGAGCAGATAATGAAGGAAGAAAAGATGAATATCCTGTTCATCCGGTAGAAGTAAAAGATTTCTGGATTGATGTGAATGAAGTAACCAATCAACAGTTTGCAGCATTTGTAAAAGCTACAGGATATATTACCACTGCAGAAAAAGCAGTTGATTGGGAAGAAATCAAAAAACAATTACCACCGGGTACTCCCAAACCTTCTGCTGATAAATTATTGCCATCATCACTTGTATTTAAAAAGAACCAGAACATTGATGGGTATGTAGATTATTCGCAATGGTGGAGCTGGGTTGCCGGTGCCAGCTGGAAACATCCGCAAGGCCCCAATTCAACTATTGATGGAAAAGATAATTACCCGGTTGTTCAGGTAAGCTGGTTTGATGCACAGGCTTATTGCAAATGGGCCGGTAAAAGATTACCCGCAGAAGCTGAGTGGGAATTTGCTGCCAGAGGCGGACAGGCCGGCCAAAAATATCCCTGGGGAAATGAAGAGGTAGAAACGGGCAAACCCAAAGCCAATACCTGGCAGGGAAAATTTCCTGCAACCAATACAAACTGGGATAAATATGAAAGAGCTGCACCCGTAAGATCCTTTCAACCCAATGCATTTGGTTTATACGATATGGCAGGCAATGTTTGGGAATGGTGTAACGATTGGTACAGGGATGATTATTACCAGGCATCTCCCAAACAATTCCCAAAAGGCCCTGCAGACAGCTACGATCCGGAAGAACCGGGCATGCCAAAGAAAGTGGTTCGTGGCGGTTCTTTTCTTTGTAATGCTTCTTACTGTAAAGGTTATCGAGTATCAGCCAGGATGAAATCTTCTCCTGATACGGGCCTTGAACATACCGGCTTCAGGTGTGCGTCAGATAACTGATATACGTAGCCAATTCTTCTGTATATTGGGTTTTAAAACTTTCTATATGAAAAAACTACTATTACTGGTTGGCCTTTTTTGTGCTGCATTACCCATGGTAAAAGCCCAGCAATCAGTAGCAGCTGCCAATCAATTTATCAACTTATTGGATAATTCACAGAAAGCCGAAACACTGTTCCCATTTGATATTGAAGAAAGATATAATTATCATTTCGTTCCAATTGTTAGAAAAGGTATCACATTCAATGAGATGAATGTTGAACAGAGAAAAGCCGCCATTGCTTTAATTCGTTCCTGCTTAAGTGAACAAACTTTTCAAAAAACACAACAGATCATGGCACTTGATCAGGTGTTGAAAGTTTTGGAAAACAGAAAGCCCGAAGACCATTACCGCGATACAGGTAACTATCATATCTGCATATTTGGAACACCCGCAGCCAATACCATTTGGGGATGGAAATTTGAAGGGCACCATATCGCCTTTAATTTTTCAGTTGATAAACAAAAACTCGTTTCCGGCACACCCGGATTTTTGGGAAGTAATCCTGCAGTTGTTTTAGAAGGACCTCAAAAAGGAAAACAGGTTTTAAAAGATGAAACAGAAATGGGGTTTGCTTTATTGCATTCACTCACCAACACCCAATCACAAAAAGCCATTGTTGATACAGGTGCTCCTAAAGATATTATAAGTTTTGATAGTCGCAGTGCATTATTAAAAGACGTAAAAGTGGGTATTGGTTATGCAGAGCTTACACCAGTACAGCAGCAATTAATGTTACAATTGATCAATCTTTACATACACCGCTTTACCAAATTATTTGCGGATGATATGTTGAAGGATATACAGAAAGCAGGATTAAATAAACTCAGTTTTGCATGGGCCGGTCATACACAGTCAGGTATTGGAAACCCCCACTACTACCGCATTCTGGGGCCAACCTTAGTGATTGAATACGATAATACCCAAAATAATGCCAATCATGTACATTCTGTAGTACGTGATCTGAAAAACGATTTTGGGGGAGATGAATTACTGGAGCATTATAAATCAGCACATACAAACTAACAATTATGAAAAGGATTTTTTTATTGATGAGCACCTGTTTTTTAGTAACGGTTGCATTTGCACAAAAACCGGCGTATGTTTTATACAATGCCAAAGGCAAAAAAGTGAGTTATGATAAAATGATCAAGATACTTGGAGAAAAAGATATTGTATTGTTTGGGGAGTTTCATAACAATCCCATATCACACTGGATGCAACTGGAGGTAACTACTGCTTTAAAACAAAACAGGGATATGGTATTGGGTGCCGAAATGTTTGAACAGGATAACCAGGATCCACTCAACTTATATGTTCAGGGAAAGATCAAAGCAAAAGCGTTGGATTCACTTGCACGGCTATGGAAAAACTATCCTACTGATTATGCGCCACTGGTAAATTTTGCAAAAGATAATAACCTTGATTTTGCTGCAACCAATGTACCACGCAAATATGCAGCCCTTGTTGCCAAAGGTGGTTTTGAAGCGTTAGATACCATCTCAGCCAAAGAAAAATCATGGATCGCTCCTTTGCCGATTGCTTACGATCCTGAATTACCCGGCTACAAAAAAATGCTGGAAATGATGGGTGGACATAGTGGTGCCAATCTCCCAAAAGCACAGGCTATAAAAGATGCTACAATGGCTTACTTTATTTTACAGCATTACAAACAGGGCAGTTTGTTTATGCATTACAATGGGTCCTATCATTCAGATAACTATGAAGGTATTTTATGGCACCTCAAAAATAAAAGGCCAGAGTTGAAGTACGGAACCATTACCACAGTTTCCCAGAAAGATGTAAATAGTTTATTGGCTGAGAATGTGGGAAGGGCTGATTATATTATTTGTGTGCCGGAGAATATGACGACGACTTACTAGAAAATATTTCACTAAGAGCGGGACAAGAGAAATCTCTTACACTTTTTTTCTTTTGTCCTGCCTTATTGAACCCTTTAAAATCACACCCCATGAGCCAGATCGAAACAAAATTGCAGGAAATGGGCATCACCCTTCCCGAAAACCCAACTCCGCTTGCCAATTATGTACCCGCAAAAAAATCGGGGAATCTTGTTTATACCTCAGGCCATATTTGTGCATTAGGCGACAAATCTTTCAAAGGAAAAATGGGCCGTGATATTGATACTGAAAAAGGAAAACTGGCTACCCGCTTATGCGTGATCAATTGTTTGGCTTCCATCAAACAACTAATGGGTTCTTTGGATTGTATTACCCAGATCATAGCTGTGCATGGCCTTATAAGCAGTGATCCTGAGTTTACGGAACAGGGTGTTGTAATGAACGGTGCTTCCGATTTTCTGGTAGAACTATTTGGGGAAGCTGGAAGACATACCCGTACTGCGGCAGGTATAGCCAGCCTTCCATTCGACTTCTCAGCATCCGTTTATCTGATCGTAGAAGTAGCATAGCACTTACATATACTCAAAATAGCTTATTTTGGCTCTGTCAAAACCCGTTATATGTTACGAAAGTGTTTGGTAATGTGCTTTGTATTTAGTGTGCTTACGGGTACTTTAAGGGCGCAGGCGCTTACTATTGACACTTATTCCAATCAGTTATTATTCAATATTTTTAAGCCGCAACCAGATCCAGTCATTATTGATTTTTTAAAGCAATATGCACCATCATTGTATAATAAAAATACAATCGCTGAATCAACCACTTCCAAAGGATCAGATGGCAATCAATTCATTTCAGAGATTCATTCTTTTGTTTTTACAAAACATCCTTACTTCAAAAGCAGTTTTACAACTGGCAAACTGGAATTATACTGCCAGCATTTTCCTGAGCCAAAAGGAGTACAGGTATATGATGTAAAACTCTGGTTTGAATTTGATATGCAACAGGAAGCAGAAATTGCCTATTCAAAACTGATGGAAATTTTTATTCCAATCAGTTCCAATAAAAAAAATGATTCGATGAATGGATTTCTGAGAGGTCAGTTTTCTGATTCAAATAGTTCAAAGGGATTTAACAAAGTTCAGTTTCGGTTAACGGCTGATAATCTTACCCATCGATTTAAAATACTTTTTGAAACACAGAATGAACTTTAATCCTTTGTTTTAATCAAAGCGTTTATTGCATTCTTTTATTGGCCCACTCAAGTGCCAGTGCCAGTTGTTCTTCCCTGGTAAGATTTGAATTGTCCAGATCAATAGCATCTTCTGCCCTGCGTAGCGGACTGAATTCGCGGTTGCTATCCATATAATCGCGCATTTCAAGGTTATTTTTTATTTCTTCAATGGTGATGTTCGGATTTTTCTGGAAGAGTTCTTTAAAACGTCTCTCCACACGAATGGCAGGATCGGCAGTTACAAATATTTTAAGTTCGGCATTCGGAAAAACGGTTGTGCCGATATCACGTCCATCCATTACAATTCCTTTCTTCTCTCCCATTTTCTGTTGTTGTGCTACTCCAAACTCACGTACTTCCTTTAATGCCGACACTTCACTAACATGTTCACTTACCAACATATCCCGTATCAATGCTTCCACATTTTCATCATTCAGATACATATCGCTTTGCCCCGTTAACTCATTATTCTGAAAATCAAGTGTGATCTCTCCAAGCGCTTTATGAATGGCGGTTTCATCATTCCAGTCAATATGCTGGCGCAGAAAATACAAAGTAATGGCACGGTACATAGCACCACTGTCTATGAATACATAATTCAATTCATTGGCCAGTTGTCTTGCCAATGTGCTTTTTCCGCAGGATGAGTAACCGTCGAGTGTGATGATGATCTTCTTCATAAGTATAGTTCCGTGGTGCTATCGTTCAGGCCGCTTCCGTCGAGACGCTAAATCGGTCAGGCTGTGCCAGCGTCCCCACCGAAGCGGCCTGAACGATAGCGACCAATTGCAAAGTTGCACGAACTTATCCAAAACAAAAAACCGGTGTTTAAAACACCGGTTTCAATTTTCCGAAGTAAATATAGCTAAGAAGGTAGTACTACTGTATCAATCACATGAATCACACCATTACTCTGGTAAACATTTTTAATAGTGATGGTAGACATCCCACCCTTTTCATCTGTCAGCATAATTTTTGAGCCTTTCATACTGGCTTTTAAAATACCACCTGAAACGGTCTTAATTTCTGCGGTTCCATTTCCGTCTTTAATCAGTTTGGTCAATGCTGCTACGTCCCATTTTCCGGCTACTACATGATAAGTGAGAATCCTGGTCAAAGTGGCTTTGTTCTCAGGTTTTACCAATGATTCTACCGTTCCGGCGGGCAATTTGGCGAAGGCCTCATCAGTAGGTGCAAATACTGTAAACGGACCTGCACTTTTCAGTGTTTCTACCAAGCCTGCAGCTTTTACTGCAGCCACGAGTGTTTTATGATCTGCAGAGTTTACAGCATTATCAATAATGTCTTTGCTTGCATACATAGGTGCTCCACCTACCGTTACTGGCTTGTCCATTTTTTGTGCGAAAGATGCATTCAATATAAATGCAGACATGATTAGTAAAGCAATCTTTTTCATAATTTTCTGTTGATATAAGTTTGTATAATTTGTTTACACGATTACTTACGTCAAAAGAAAAAGATTGGATTTGCAGAAAGAAAAAAAGCGTCATTGCAGGAGGAACGACGAAGCAAACTGTGTTTCTGAAATTAAATGATCCAGAAATTATAGTGTATTTATGATTTTACAACCATCTTTAAAAAATTTTCACAGATTGCTTCGTCGTTCCTCCTTGCAATGACGATTACAGTCCCGTAAACAAATCAGGATAATCAGAAATAACACCTGTTACTCCCATCTTCTTTAATTCGATAATTTTTTCCCTCTCATTTACCGTCCAGGGAAGCAACCCAACACCCGCTTCCCTGCATTGTTTAACCAAAAGTGGTGTTACAAGCGAAAAGGCCGGACTATATACAGAAGGAATAAAACCAAGATCCCGCAATTGCAGGGCGAAGGCTTTTTTATCATAGTCTTCAATCAGCAATGCAGTTTTAAATTCGGGGTAATGTTCATGCAGGTATTGCAAAGTGCGTGAATCAAATGACTGGATGATAACCCGGCTCTCAATTTTCTTTTCTTTAATAACTCCAACCAGTAATTCAACAAATTCTGCGGGTTTCGGGTGATAGATCTCATCTGTTGCAGCCTGTGTTTTGGTTTCTATATTGTATTGGGGTAATTGCTTTTTATGATCCCTGCAATATTGTTCAACGGCATCGATCATATCTGCCAGTAAAGGTTTTATAGCAGCTATTTTTTGTTGTTTCTCAAAACGCGGATGCGGGCGAAGGCCAACATCATACTTCTTCACATCAGTATAATCCATCCGGTAAATATTCAGATTTTTTTCTTCTCCTTCTGTTACCGGTGTTCCATCCGGCTTTGTAGAGATCTCATGATTGAAAAAAGGCTCATGACTAAGTACCACTTTTTTGTCTTTGGTAATAATGGCATCTGTTTCCAAAGTGGTTACACCCAGATCAATTGCTTTAAGCATAGCCGGAATCGTATTCTCCGGCATTAATCCGCGACAGCCGCGATGGCCCTCTTTATCAAAATTCTTTACTTCCAATTTATTGGATTGACGGGTACTGAAACAAGCTGCCAGACAAATAGCCATAGCAACAATCCTTATTTTATTCATGAGGGAAAACTTGGTCTTTTCGTTTGCGCATTTCAGCAGCGATGGCTTTTGCATCTGCATGGCCCTGTTCCAGTTGTTGCATTATATTGTCGTAGCTTTTTTCATCACGGTTCTGGCTCAGCTTAAACACATTTTCAATAGCCGTTACTTTTATTTCGAATCCAACAATGGCTTTGGCTAAGCGCATTACATATTCTTTCGGTAATTCTTTATAAAGAGATGGGGAGTTGGAATTATTTTCATAATGATTGGTTAGCTGATCAAGTATATTAAGCAATTCCGGTTCTTCCAGAAAACGAATATCTCCTTTGGCGTGAACCGTCATATAGTTCCACGTAGAGCCCTGTTGTTTATTTTCATACCAGCTGGCACTTACATAGGTATGCGGGCCGGTAAAAACAGTTACTACATTTTTATTGTTTTCAAATGCTTTATGGTGATCATTCCCTTTCATGATATGACCGCGCAGATACAATTCTCCCTCTTTTTCAACAAACAATAACGGGATTTGAGTAGCCACCGGTTTCTGTTCGGCATCTACCCCAATGATCAGAGCAAAAGAATGTTGTTTCATGAAATCAATCACAACAGCCGCATCTTTTTCTTTGAAGTAAGGTAGATTATACATAATTCGAAGATAATAAAAGAAAAAGCGCCATTCATCTTATAAAATAATGAGTGGCGCTTTTTGAAAAAAAATAAATTTCTTAATTCTCCTTAATCATCTCAATCATCTGTGTCTTTGGCAAATTAGCATTGCGCAATGCAATATTCCTCACCGCCATAGATGCAAAATCTCTGAATGCTTTTTGGGTTAGCACATCATCGCCAACCATTGCAGGGATACCTTCGTCACCACCTTCACGAATGGTTTGTACCAAAGGAATTTGTCCGAGGAAAGCCAGCTCATATTCTTCTGCCAATCGTTTACCGCCCTCTTTTCCAAACAGGTAATATTTATTCTCAGGCAGTTCGGCAGGAGTAAAATAGGCCATGTTTTCAACCAGTCCGATAATAGGTACGCTGATCTGTGCCTGTCCAAACATGGCAATGGCTTTCTTGGCATCTGCCAATGCCACATTTTGAGGGGTTGTAACTATCACGGCACCTGTTACCGGTACAATCTGCATTAAGGTAAGGTGTATATCGCCGGTGCCGGGTGGCATGTCAATTACGAGATAATCCAGTTCGCCCCAATCCACATCGGTAATAAATTGGCGGATGGCACTGCTGGCCATTGGGCCACGCCAAACAACGGCGCTCTTTTCATCAACCAATAATCCGATACTGATCAGGTTGATTCCAAATTTTTTCAAGGGAACTATCATTCCCTTGCCATTCACTTCTCTCATTAACGGCCTTTCACCACGCACCCCAAACATCATAGGAACACTTGGTCCATAAATATCGGCATCCATTAACCCTACCGATGCACCACCTTCAGCCAGTGCCAGTGCCAGATTAGCGGCAACGGTGCTTTTACCTACGCCACCTTTTCCGCTAACTACAGCGATAATATTTTTAACACCCGATAGAACCTGCTGGTCATCCTTACGGGTTGTGGTAGTATTGGACGTGAAATTTACTTGTACAATGGCTTCTTTATTCACCAGGATCTTAACCGCATTTTCACTGGCCGTCCGCATCATATCCTTCATCGGGCAAGCCGGTGTGGTTAATACGATGGTAAAACTTACCTCATTGCCACTAATAGCTACATCTTTTACCATATTAAGGGTAACCAGATCCTGGCCCAGATCGGGCTCCTGTACATTACTTAAAGCCTTGAGGATATCTGCTTCTGTCATCACGAAAGTTTTTGTTAAAAAAGAATTCAGGCTGCAAAGTTAACCGCTAGCTCCCTTACTTTGTTGGAAATAGTAGACTTTTAGGAATGATATAGATCATGGAGTTGAATTTTATGTAATAACGCTTTGTATTTTTGAACCGAATGAAGAAACTGTTACGATACTTTTTATTGATGATTGTGCTGCTAACGATTCAGCAAATAGAGGCCCAACAGGTAGGCAATCCTTATCGCGATTCGATAGTTCAGCTATATGGTGTTGTAATGACTGCAGATAGCCTTCAGGGCATCCCTTCCTGTAGTGTAATAGTAGAAGGTAAAGGCCGAGGCACCATCACCAGTTACGATGGAGTATTCTCAATAGCTGTTCTAAAAGGAGATAAAATCACTTTCTCCAGTATTGGTTTTAAGAACCGTTCCATACAAATCCCTTCAAATCTAACAGAAAATCAATACAGTGTAATCCAATTATTGGTAAGCGATACAGCCTACTTACCCGCTACCATCCTGAAGCCCCGCCCAACACGAGAACAGTTTGAAAGGGATTTTGTGAATACAAAAGCACCAGATGACCTGTATGAGACTGCCCGCAAAAATACAGATGAAGCTACACGCAGATTACTGCTGGCCGGATTACCGGCAGACGGCAAAGAGGCTGTTAACTTTCAACTACGCCAACAGGCTACCAAAGCTTATTATACAGGACAAGTGCCTCCGATGAATATCCTCAACCCTGCAGCCTGGGCAGATTTTATAAAGGCTTGGAAAAGAGGGGATTTTAAGAGTAAATAACTTGATTAAAGGGATTTATTTGATAACTATGATTTGATCTGAATCATCTTATAAACCTGTATTATCAATCTACTATTAAATTTATTTTACATTAATCGTATTATCGGTTGGTAAGATTTTACATTTGCGGGGTAACAGATCGCTTTTTTTCTAAACCTGCCTTTTATGTCTTTCAAAAAAATCACTGTGATAGGTGCCGGTACCATGGGAAATGGGATTGCCCATGTATTTGCACAAAACGGATTTAGTGTAACCATTGTTGATGTTAATGCTTCGCAGCTTGAAAAAGCCATGCAAACCATCGAAAAAAATCTGGAAAGACAAGTTGATAAAGGTTTACTCACAGCAGAACAGAAACTGGTAGCATTGTCAAATCTTACCCTACAAACAGAAATGGCAGCAGGAGTTAAGGATGCAGATCTTATTGTAGAAGCCGCTACCGAAAATACAGAGTTGAAACTTAACATATTTAAACAACTGGATGAATTTGCAAAACCTGATGCCATTCTTGCCAGTAATACTTCTTCTATTTCTATCACTAAAATTGCTGCAGCAACAAAAAGACCTGAACTGGTTATCGGTATGCACTTTATGAACCCCGTTCCGGTAATGAAACTGGTGGAGATCATCAATGGCTATGCCACCAATAAAGCAGTAACAGATAATATTGTAGCATTAAGCAAACAATTGGGTAAAGTGCCCTGTGTGGTAAATGATTACCCCGGTTTTATAGCCAACCGAATTCTGATGCCAATGATAAATGAAGCCATTTATAGTTTGTATGAAGGTATTGCGGGAGTGGAAGAAATTGACACCATCATGAAACTGGGTATGGCACATCCTATGGGACCATTACAACTGGCAGATTTTATAGGCCTGGATGTATGCCTCAGTATTCTTACTGTTTTGCAACATGGTTTTGGTAATCAGAAATATGCGCCTTGCCCGTTATTGGTAAATATGGTTACTGCCGGAAAATTGGGCGCTAAATCAGGTGAGGGCTTCTACCGGTATACAGCTGGCAGTAAAGAGATAATTGTTAGCACCCGATTTATATAATAATCATTCAACTCTTTTTATGTTTTTTATTCTTTCTAAGATTTTATATTTTTTACTGGTTCCTTTTTATTGGATTATCATTTTATTGATCTGGAGATGGTTTAGCAAAAATCAAGCACTCAAAAAAAGATTACTGATTTTGGCAATTCTGTTTCTTGTTGTTTTTACCAACCCATGCATTTACAATATGTCGAATTTAGCCTGGCAATCAAAACCTATAAACCTTTCGACAGATAAAAAATACGAAGCTGGCATACTCTTAGGAGGAATGGCAGGATACGATAAAAATAACCGTGGGTATTTTGGTGATAATGCTGACCGCTTCATTCAAACAGCTAATCTTTACCACCAACGTATCATAAAAAAAATAATTGTAAGTGGGGGAACAGGATCATTAAATCAGGAAGAGCCCGCTGAAGCTTTTTTTTTAAGGGCTCAATTTATCGCAAATGGTGTTAATGATTCTGATATTATTATTGAAAGTCGCTCAAGAAACACTTATGAAAACGCTATATATTCAAAAAAAATAATTGACTCTTTACAATTAAAACCTCCCTTTGTACTTATCACTTCTGCTATTCACATGAAACGTTCTGAAAACGTTTTCAAAAAAACGAATATCGATTACATATCTTTTCCCTGTGATTACAAGGTAAATGAAGAAAATTTTTCTTTCGATGAATATCTAATCCCAAATATATCTCTATTGAATAAATGGTCGTTCCTACTAAAAGAGATAGTAGGCCTTTACGTTTATAAACTTACCGGAAAAGCATAGCCAAATATTCATTACACACATTTGATTACTTCAACCGAATGAAGGTCGTTCAGTTTGTGTAACACTTCTGTAAGGCGTGCTTTTGGTATGCCTATTCTGAGCAAACAGAATAATTGCATTTCCTGAAATGCCACACTACAGCCGGATTGTTTGATGAGTATCATCACATCATTCATCAATGTATAATCAAAATGAAGTTCATATAATACTTCTATTGGCTTCTGTACAATAGGAACCAGTTGCAAAGCCATGGCAGTTGCTGATTTATAAGCATTGATCAGCCCGGGAACACCTAGTAAAGTGCCCCCAAAATAACGTACAACTATGACAAACACATTGGTAAGTTGTTTGCTGTCTATCTGCCCAAGAATTGGCTTGCCTGCGGTACCACCGGGTTCGCCGTCATCACTTACACGAAACTGATTACCATCCCAACCCAACCGGTAGGCAAAACAATGATGAACGGCTTTTGGATGTTCTTTTTTAAATTGCTGCAGATATTGTTTACAATCTTCAATGGTCTGAACAGGAAAGGCAAAGGCAAAAAATTTGCTGC
Organism: Chitinophagaceae bacterium; assembly: GCA_947372235.1. Taxonomy (GTDB): domain Bacteria; phylum Bacteroidota; class Bacteroidia; order Chitinophagales; family Chitinophagaceae; genus Sediminibacterium. The sequence goes on from CANBSW010000005.1 coordinate 42,606, forward strand.
CCCTGTCTTTAAACTCGGCAACAGAGGCTTTTTCTATGGTCTGGTAATACTCAGGATCACTCATATAGTATCTCCAAATGCAATGAGATAAATAGCTACCAGCGATAGTGCAATACCCATCCAGTTAACTTTAGACAATTTTTCTTTGAATAATAACCACGCAACTACAGAACTGAATAATACGATACCCATATTATTTACAGGGATACTGGCACTGCTCTGCCACGGGCTCTCTTTCAAAAAATGAACCAGGCACCAGATAGAAAAATAATTGGGTATGCCAATGATAATTCCTGCCAGTAAATGTTTCCTTTCAAATTTTTGTTTACCGGTAAAGTATTGGACCATCAATAAAATAAATCCGATTACCGCCGCAGAAAAAAAACCGCTGATCAGATAAGCATTGTTATTCTCTTCAGTAACATACTGTTTTTGTACGTGATTGATGAGTGCATCCAGTAACCCGCTTCCTACAAATAAAATAAGGGGTAGAAAATATTCCCATTTTTTTACACCGGAGTCTTTGACAGATTCCTGTTCTTTCGATTGATAGCAAGTAAGCACTACAGCAGCAAGTGCTAATATCACCCCGGCTAATTTCCATCCCTGAACGGTTTCTCCATACAGATATACTGATAACACCACCGGGATGATCAACGATAATTTATTAGCCACCGAAGCCACAGCTACACTTATTTTTTGTGCAGTCATTCCAATCACATTAAAAATAGATACAAACAAAACTCCCATCACGCAGGCCCATTTGAACCATGGTGTTCGTATCACTTCACCATTGATCGGAAAGGAACCATTTACTACAGAACCTGTAATAACACAAGTGATATAATTGAATACAATGGCCTGAAAAATACTCACTTTGTATTTTTCACAAACCTTGAAAGCAAGTGTGAGGTAACTGGTTAATATGATGCTTCCGATAAGGTAGAACATTTTTTGTTTATTTGTTTACTGGTTTATTGGTATAATAGTGAATGGTATCTGAATGTATGGTTTCTTTTTTTATTGTGTTCATACGATCAAACCTTGGTGCATTTATTCCATTTTTACTTTTTATTTTTGAATTTTGAATTACCCTCACTTCATCCCAAAGACCTGTATCAATAAAGGATTGCAGTAATTGAGCACCTCCTTCTACCAGTATACTTTGCAATCCCATTTTGTACGACGACTGCAAGATCTGTTGAAGGATCTTTTCTTTTGGATCGATTTTTTCATGCAGAATATTTTTATTCTCATCCTGCTTTGCGCTGTTAAAAACAATTGTTTTTTCCTGTTGATTGAACAATTGTAGATTTTTCGGCAACCTGAGATTCATATCCAACACCATTCTTACCGGCTGTTTTTCTGTATAATGTCGATTAGTTAAAGAAGGATTATCCAGCAAAGCCGTATTTGTTCCAACCATAATAGCCGCTTCTTCACTGCGCCACTGATGTACAAGCCGGTTTGTGTATTCATTACTGATCAGCAAACGCTGCTCTGTTCCGGATCCGATTTTGCCATCAGCGGTTTCTGCCCATTTTAAAATGATATACGGACGGTGTTTTGCATGAAACGTGAAAAAACGTTTGTTCAGTTCCCGGCATTCTTTTTCAAATATGTCAGTCAGCACTTTAACACCTGCATTTTGCAGCTTCTCAATTCCTTTCCCATTCACCTGCTCAAAAGGATCTCGGCAACCGATCACTACTTTTGGTATTCTTTTTTGAATGATCAGATCTGTGCAAGGCGGGGTTTTTCCAAAATGAGCGCAAGGTTCCAGAGAAACATACAAAGTGGATGCTGTAACCAACAGCTGGTCTTCAAATGAAACACTATTCAAACAGTTTACTTCGGCGTGCGGACCACCATATTGCTGATGATACCCCTCACCTATGATCCGCCCGTTATGCACTAACACAGCCCCCACCATCGGGTTGGGCATTACCTTACCTGTGCCCATTAGGGCAAGTTCGATACAGCGGTTCATATACATTTCATGGGAAATCTGCATAAGAGAATTGACAAAAATAACCAAATGGTGCTAACATTGCAGCATGAGCCTCCAACAAGCCCAACTGGAACTACTATTTCAACTAAAAACCGTTTACGATGAACGAGAAGCAGGCAATATTGCCGACTGGGTTTTGGAGCATATAACGGGCAAAAAACGTATTGATCGTTTATTAAATAAGCATCTTGCATTACACGAATCACAACAAGCCCAATTACAAAAAATCACCCAACAACTTCTTTCCCATCGGCCAGTCCAATATGTTTTGGGTGAGGCATGGTTTGCAGGTATGAAATTTTATGTGAACGAATCTGTTTTGATTCCGCGGCCGGAGACCGAAGAGTTAGTTGATTGGGTGCTTGAATCAATTCAACATTCAAAATTCAAAATTCAGAATTTAGGGGAAGTTGGTTCGGGAAGTGGTTGTATTCCTATTGCCTTGAAGAAGAAACTATGGGATGTTTCTGTTTGCTCGCTGGAAGTAAGTATCGATGCCTTAAGTGTTGCAACGAAAAATGCAGCGACTTTAGAAGTTGAGATTGATTTCAGAAATATTGATTTTTTGAATGAGGCATTATGGAATGATTTGCCGGTGTTTGATTGTATTGTGAGCAATCCGCCATATATCAAACAATCAGAGAATAAATTGATGGCAAGAAATGTATTGGATTTTGAACCGGCTATTGCTTTGTTTGTGCCCGATGAAGATGCCTTATTATTTTACAGAAAGATCGCTTTGTTTGCAAAATCGCATCTTGCTGAAAATGGGATGATCTTTTTGGAGATCAATGAAGCGTTGGGGAAAGAAGTGGTTGCATTGTATGAAAGTTTTGGATATGTTGTTGAATTGAGGAAGGATTTGCAGGGGAAGGATAGAATGGTAAAAGCGAATTTGAAAATTTGAAGATTTGAAAATTTGCTAATTAATATGATTGAGAATACGAACAGCTGCACTTCCTCCCATTTTCAAATTTTCAAATCCTCAAATTTTCAAATTAATGATTGTTCACCGCCATCACCGGCGTAGCTCCCAGCTTCTTAATTACCTGCATTACACGAATAGCCGTACCTAAATGCGAAGTACTGTCGCCATTAATTACTACGGAGGGTTTATCGGTTTCTTTGGCTAAATAAGCTTTCAATTCAACCTCTAACTCATCCATGGTTACTTTCTTTTGAGCGAGGAAAAGATTTTGGTCTTTATCAACTGTAATCACAACCGTTTGCTTCGATTTGGTATCACTCTTAGCTTTGGGATTGGAAACCTTGATCACATTCGGATTAGCCAGTGTAGAAACGATCAGAAAAAACAATAGCAGGATAAACAATATATCATTCAATGCACCGGTGTGCACTTCGGGATGGGTTTTTAATCGTTTCCTGATGTTCATGATAATTAATAATTAGGAATTAAAAATTAATAATTATTAATTCCTGTTTTTTGCTGAGTAATGTTCTAACCGTATAAGTGTGCGACGCAACGATGTTCAATTTCTATTCCACTGCCGGGTCAAAACTCCTCATAATTTTTAATTCTTTATTGGTCTACCTCGTCGGTTCCTGCAACACATCAATAAACTCCGCACTCGCTGCTTCCATTTTATTCGCTGTCTTATCGATCTGGGTGGTTAATGCATTATGACCGATATAAGCCAGCAAACCAATGATCAAACCTGTTCCGGATGTGATCATCTTTACATAAATACCACCAGCGATATCATTCAGTGTAAACTGTCCGGAACTGGCAATACCATAGAACAACTGAATCATACCCACGATCGTTCCTAAAAACCCAAACATAGGTGCAATACCGGCAATCAATGAAAGAATGGATAAATTCTTCTCCATTGTATACATTTCCAGTTTGCCCACATTTTCCATACTCTTCTCTATGGCATCAATGGGTTTACCAATACGTTGTAACCCTTTATCAATCATTCTTGCAACGGGGTTATTGGTGTTCTTGGCCAGGTTACGTGCGGCAGAAACATTACCAGTGATGATATTATCACGAATGATATTCATGAAATTAGGATCGATACGCGATGCTTTGCGGATGGCCAGTAAACGTTCTATAAACACAAAGATGGCCCCTATCAGCAGGAGGTATAACGGATACATGATCCATCCACCTTTTTCCAATAAGCTCCATAAGGAGATCTTTTCGGGGGCAGCCGGCAATGCAGCGGCCACTTTTTGTAAGGTATCTATCTGAAGCAGATCGAACATCTCGTATAATTTAGGTAAAGCTAAAATTAACTGGTTCTACAAAAGAACAGTACTGGTGTGAATAAAATTGCCAATGGTTTGTTTTTTAGGAAAGCTTTTACACATGTGGTTATTACCTTCTATGTAAAGATTGCTTATTCCTGAAAATCTTAGAAACGCAAGATGTTTAATACGCATGCCCCATCGGGGCAAAATTTCGGTAGATGAAAAATTTGGTCACAACATACAAAAGCCCTGTAGGGGCGGGATATTATTTCGCCCCTACAGGGCTTATCATAAATCTCCACCTATTTTATTCTACAGAGATTTTGCCCCGATGGGGCCAGGGAGATTAATGTTCAAAATCTCCATCATCTTGGTAACTTGTACTACAAATCTTCTCATGGACCAATCCACATTCTGGCAATATGATGCTGCCGAGGTGATAACATCACTCCAAAGCAATGAAAACGGACTTTCTACTACGGAAGCCAAAAAGCGGGTGGCCGCCAATGCCGAGAAGAAAAAAACGGTCAATCCTTTTCTGCAGGATGTGTTGCTGTTTATTTCGCAGTTTAAAAGTCCGTTGACACTTTTATTAGTAGCGGCCGTTATCCTTTCTGCCATATTAGGCGAAACTTCGGATGTGTTCATTATCCTGTTCATCTTACTGGCAACCGGTATTATGAGTTTTATTCAGGAACGGCATGCAGGAAAGGCGGTAGAAGCACTTCGTTCTATTATTCGCACTAAAGTAAAAGTAGTAAGGGAAGGGATTGAAACAAATGTGTTTACAGAAGAAGTGGCCCCCGGCGATATCCTTAATTTTTCTGCTGGTGATATCATTCCCGCAGATTGTTTGTTGATAGAAGAAAAGGACCTGCATGTTAATGAAGCCACCCTAACCGGTGAAACCTTTCCGGCAGAAAAAGAAATTGGCAAATTAGCCGCTGCTACAGGAATATCTAAACGAACCAATACATTGTTTGAAGGAACCAGTATTGTAAGTGGCTCCGGTAAAGCCATTGCGGTGTTAACCGGAAAAGATACTGTGTTTGGAAATATTTCTGCAAGCCTATCCAAACCTGCCGAAGAAACTGCTTTTGAGATCGGTATTCGAAAATTTGGTTTTTTGTTAATGCAGATCACGATAGTATTGGCAGTGATTATTCTGGCAGTGAACATTTATTTTGGCAGACCCTTGATCGATTCATTATTGTTTGGATTAGCGCTCGCGGTTGGTATGGCTCCTGAACTTTTACCCGCTATCATGACCATTGCCATGAGTGCCGGTGCCAAAAGAATGGCGAAGCAGAAAGTGATCGTTAAAAAATTATCATCCATTCAAAACCTGGGCGAGATTAATTTATTCTGTTCTGATAAAACAGGAACACTAACAGAAGGCGTACTCAAAGTTTCTTCTATTGTGGGCATTGATGGAAAAGAAAGTATCATCATTAAACAACTCGCATTTCTGAATGCAAGTTTTGAAACGGGATTCGCTAACCCGATGGATGATGCCTTGCGCGCCATGACAGATGTTAATACCAATAGCTACACCAAAACCGATGAGATCCCTTATGATTTTATTCGTAAATGTTTAAGCGTATCAGTTGCCAAAGAAAACGATTGTCAGATCATTACAAAAGGCGCACTCAATAATATTGTTGCCAAATGCGATCAGGTATTGCAGGCTGATGGAACCATTGCTCCTATTGCAACCGCCATAGAAACCATTAACAATTTATACAAACAATACAGCAACCAGGGCTTCCGCACTATTGGGGTTTGTTATAAGTCGTTTGATAAGAACAAAGCATTATCAAAAACTGATGAAGAGCAAATGATTTTTGGAGGATTTGTTTTGCTATTCGATCCGCCGAAAGAAGGGGTGATTGAAGTGATTGAAGAATTGAGAAAGAACGGAGTAATATTAAAGATCATCACCGGCGATAATAAATTAGTGGCTGCTTTTGTTGCAGAGAAAATGGGATTGAAAAACTGCGTAATTGTTTCCGGTGAAGAGATCAGGAAGATGAGTCCGGAAGCATTGGTGCATACCGTGCAGACTGCCAATGTATTTGCAGAGATAGAACCGCAGCAGAAAGAGAATATCATCAAAGCATTCCGCAAAGCGGGTAATACCGTGGCATATATGGGCGATGGCATTAATGATGTGGCCGCCATTAATGCAGCCGATGTGGGCATTTCTACCAATAACGCAGTAGATGTTGCCAAAGAAGCCGCCGATGTGGTATTGCTCGAAAAAGACCTTGCCGTTTTAAATGCCGGGATACTCGAAGGAAGAAGAACTTTCTTAAACACACTAAAATACATTTACACCAATACCAGCGCCACATTTGGAAATATGTTCAGCATGGCCGGAGCATCTTTGATACTACCCTTCCTGCCCATGTTACCTCAACAGATTTTGATGACCAATTTTTTAACCGATTTCCCTTACATGGCAGTGGCGGCAGATAATGTGGATGAAAATGAACTGATGATACCCCAAAAATGGAACCTGAAACAATTGAAAAATTTCATGATCGTATTTGGATTACACAGTTCGGTATTTGATTACCTCACATTCTTTGCGCTCTACAAATTATTCAAAGCCGATGCAGATATGTTTCATACCGGATGGTTCATAGAATCTATCTGTACAGAGTTGTTGATTCTGTTTGTAGTTCGAACCCATAAATCATTATTAAAAAGTGCACCGGGTAAATTATTAATTGCCTTAAGTATTGCCGGCTTAGCCATAACGGTAGCACTACCCTTTACGCCATTTGCCAAAGACCTCGGCTTTGTAGTACCGCCATGGAAACTGATCGGTATCATTGTTGGGATTTTAACGCTGTATGTGATTACGGCGGATATGATTAAGGTTTTGTTTTTTAAGAAGACTGCGATTTGATGACTAAAACCAGCAAATTATTGATTTTTTAGGATTGATATAAAACTTGTAAATTCGTTACACAAACTTATTACCATGTACCGCCAGATTATTACACCTACCGACAAAGAGCATAGAATTGCCGGAAGACTTGTATGGCAAACAGTTAGAAATAACCGTAAGAGAAGTAATATCTAAAACCTCAAAAGTTGTTGGCATAAAAAAATTGCCTACACGATTAAAAAACAAAACTTTTTGGGGAAATATTACATACAACCCAGGCTTCCCATCTATTGAAGAAATAAGACATAAAGCATGGCCAAAAAACAATGGGTAATACTTGATACTCACATACTCATAGAAATAATGAGAAGAAACATTTCGGTTATTCAAAAATGTGATCAGCTAGGCATTGAAAACCTTGCGATTTCTTCCATTAGCTACAGCGAATTTCATTCTCCGCAAGGTATCCATCCTCAAAAAAAAAGAAAGTTCTCCACAGTTGTCTCTCGCAGAGGACACTGTGGTTTGAATGGTAAAGCAAATCTGTTAAACCAAATATCACACAATACACTTCTCTACAAAATTTAATTAATCCCGCATATGCACTGCTTCTAAACACAGTGTCCCCTACCGGCAGACATCTGTGGAGAATAATAATGTTTTGGTTTTTGAAATATACTACCAACTTTTCCTTTTATTGCTGTTACTTATATTGTATTTTTCATGAGCAATCAATCAAAAAATGAAAAAGCAACCTTGTAATTCATACATCATCGTGTTTCTTCTTTTCGCTTTTAGCATAAGCAAGTCATACACTTCAAATGCCCAATTGCCCACCATCCATAATGATGTATTCTGGAACACCAAAGAAGGAAAACCTATTTACAGCCAAGGCGGCGGTATATTTTCATTCACTGATCCTGCTACACATACCAAAAAATATTACTGGTATGGTGCACATTATAAAGAGGCGGAAACCTATCGTAACAATCCATCAGTAACATTGCACACCGATACTTTTGAATCGGTTACCTGTTATAGTTCCACCGATCTGGTTAACTGGACATCTGAATCCGATGTTCTAACCAAAGAAGAAATATTGAAACATGGGCCCAAAACATGGGTGGGCCGTTTGGGCGTTGCTTACATTCAGGCACTCAACAAATATGCAATGTTTGTACAACATGGCAAAGGGGTACTCATTGCCCTTGCGGATGCACCAACAGGTCCATTTACCTGGCATCAGCAAATAAGTATGCAAGAAATGATTGGCACACCCAATACCGGCGATCAAACTGTGTTTACAGATGCAGATAATGGCAAATCTTACCTCATCTATTCTTATGGCAAAGGCAGAAATAAAATTTATGTTTCAGAAATTGGTGTAAAAGATGGTATGGTAAACCTGCTCGATTGTAAAGAAGTGTACCGTGGAGAAAGTCGCGAAGGCAATTGTATGTTCAAATACAAGAACCGGTATTATATGTGTGCTTCCAATATTTATGGTTGGGATGCTTCTTATGCATACTATTTGGTTGCTGATGATATTCGCGGGCCGTACACACCCACTAATAATATGCAGATACTAAACGGCTGTACAGATGATTATGCACATGTAACACAAACCGGATTTTTTGTAACCATCAAAGGCAGTAAAAAAGAAACCGTTCTGTATTGTGGCGACAGATGGGCCAATTTTGCCGGAAATGGATTGGGCTATAACCAATGGGTGCCGCTTTCATTTGATGATAAAACACCCTGGTTCAATTCGCTCAGCGCATGGAATCTCAACGCGATAACAGGCGAATGGGATGTGGCAGACGACAATAATTATGTAAAGAACGGAAGCTTTGAAGCCGACAGAAAAGATATCCCAAGTACGGTTAAGCCGGTGCAGCAACAATTAACGGGTTGGATAACAACCATCATAGATGGGAATAAGATCAGTCTTGATACGATTGCTTCACCAGTGTTAAATCACATCAACAATGAAACCGATAGAACCCTTGTTACAGGCGAAAAAAGTTTAAGCATTACTGATAAAGTAAACTTTACTCGAAAAATATCGCAAACAATCAGTTCTACTCCTTTTGTGAAATTACAAAACGGCAACTATACGCTTACCGCCAGAATCAAGAACAGCAGTGGTTTTGCCAAACTTACCATGTACTCAGAAAGTAATGGCAAATTACTTAGTTACACGATTACAGAAGAAAACACAAACTGGAAAAACATTAGTATTTCGCATATACCTGTGAAAGATGGAAGGGTTGAGATCGGTTTTATGGCTGAAGGCCATGCTAATTCATTTTGTTATATTGATGATATATCTCTACTAAAAGTTCAATGATCCGATAAACAATTATTTCAATGGTATCATTTTATTTGCATCCATTCTTCATAACGTAAGTACAAAAATAATAATTCAAACAAAGTTTAAAACCCTGCTCATGCTATTCAAAAAACTTCTTTTTACACTACTTTTTATACAGCTGTTTTTTATCGGATTTTCACAAACAGCCTTTGATGAAACAAAACTCTCAAAGTTTAAAAATGAAGGCTTACTGCATTCAGATGCCATCAAAATGTTGAATGAATTTACAGATGTATATGGCCAGCGACTTACCGGCTCGCGCGAATATCTGGGTGCTGCCAAATGGACAGCCAATAAAATGAATGAGATTGGGCTTACCAATGTTCATTTTGAAAATTACTGTAAAGACTGTCGCGGGTGGACTGTGAAAAGCTTTAATGTAGAAATGACAGCACCCAATTATATGCACATCATGGCCTATCCCCTTGCCATGACCAAAAGTACGAATGGAGTTGTGGAAGGTGAAATAGTGAGCGTTGAAAGTACTTCCGATCTGAATGTTGTGAAAGAACGTTATACAGGAAAACTAAAAGGAAAAATTATTTTATGGGGAACACTGCCCAAAGCAAGACCATTAAGCGATCCCCTATCGAAAAGATTTAGCGAGGCAGAATTGAAAAGTATGGAAGATAAATTGAGCCCTTCTGTAAAGCAGACACCTTTACCCGAACAATTGGAAGAGTGGAAAATTTCTGATCACAAAGAAAATGCATTTCTTGAATTTGTTGAGAAAGAAGGTGCATTGGCCGTGCTAAAAACACAACCCATGTTTGCCGGCAGTTTAAATGTTTCAGGCACCTATAATTTTCTGGAAACAGATCCAAAATCACTTCCTTTTTTTGCTATCATGCCTGAACATTTTGGAAGACTGTTCCGGATGTTACAACAAAAGGTTACACCAAAAATAAAACTGGACCTGCAAACCGATTTTTACCTGGAACCTGAAAATAATGTAAATATCATTGGAGAAATAACCGGCAGCGACCCAACACTTAAATCAGAAACAGTATTGATAGGCGGGCATTTTGATTCCTGGCATTCAGGAACAGGTGCTACTGATAATGGTGTGAGTTGTATCACATTAATGGAAGCGTTGAGAATATTAAAACAAAGCGGTATCACACCAAAAAGAACCATCAGAATTGGCCTTTGGGGTGGCGAAGAACAGGCATTTATTGGTTCAGTTGCGTATGCTACTGAGCATTATGGCAAACTGAAAGAAAAACCCAACAGCGAATCAAAAAAAGTACAGGCCTATCTTAACCTTGATAATGGGGCAGGTGCTATCAGAGGTATTTATTTACAGGGAAATGAATTGACAAGGCCCATATTTAAAGAGATTTTTAGCCCTGTTGCATCGCTGGGAGTGAATACCATAACTATTGAGAATACATTGTCTACCGATCATGAAACATTTGACCATTATAATATTCCATCCTTCCAGTTTATTCAGGATCATTTGAGCTACGAAACAATCAATCATCACACACATTTGGATCTGCCGGAATATGTTCCGGAAAATGATATGATGAAAAATGCAGTGATACTTGCATGGACAATTTATTCCTTGGCTGAAAAGAATACAATGGTTCCCAGAAAAAGTAAAGATTGATCTGAAAAATTATTTTACAAAATCAAATACAAAGACTATGGCAACAAAAGCAGAAAAAAGCATTGTGCCACAGAACAAACTCGATGCTTATAAAAAACTCATTAAAACCAATGCAAATATTGAGTTAAAGGGAGCAACTATCCCATACACTTCATTTAACGGTCATATGTTTTCCTACTTTGAAAAAGATGGAACATTTGGACTTCGGTTACCAGACAAGGAGAGAGATGCATTTATCAAAAAATATAAGACAACTCTATTTATGTCTTATGGAATAATAAAGAAAGAATTTGTTTTAGTTCCCGACAAACTTTTATTGAACTTCAAAGAATGCAAGCCTTACTTTGACATTAGTTTTAAATATGTAGCTTCATTGAAAGCAAAATGAAAA